>PLXK01000256.1 GCA_003151415.1 Bacteroidota bacterium | reverse complement strand
TTCTCAAGCAATTCTTGCATGAGTTCGGGAGGTGTGAAATGCATTTTCCCGGTCAACAAACCTGCCCTGTTTACGACCCTGTGAGCCGGAACCGATTTTTTCTGTGCATGTGAAGCATTCATGGCCCATCCAACCATTCGGGATGATCGGCCGGTACCAAGGTATTTGGCTATGGCCCCATAGGAGGTGACCCGTCCTTTCGGAATCAACCTGACCACATCGAAAACATTCAGAAAAAAATCCTTTTGCATAGTATCTCTTAAACTCGGGTTAATTAGTTTTTATTTTGGCAAAATGGAACCGAAATGTTGCTTCTTCCTTCTTCAGTTTTTGTGTACATATTTTTTTTCTAGCCAACAGCCAGGCTAGGAATTGTTTTTGGTGGTATTTAATTTTCTTGCCAACTGCTAACTCCCAATAGCCAACTTATTTTTTCTTCATGTCTCTCAGCATCCGGGTGGTCATGAGGAGCAAAATAAGACCAACGAGGCCGATAGCGATCCAGATGACGGATTTGTTGTTGAAAAAGCCTTTCTCTTTTTTATTTGCTTTCTTTCCTTCAACTACGAAAATGTCGCGAGGCCCTGATACGTTGACGATCCTCGGCGCCAGCGGTACCTTTTCACGAAAGTATTGCAGGTCATAAACCGGAGCCTGCAGGGTGTCGCAACCATAACGAAGCATATAGGTGTCTGAGCTGCTGAGTTCTGCAACCAGATAATGTTTTACTTCAAATGCATGGGCCTCGCTCAGCCTTAGTGGCTGATCGTCATGATTCGATATACGGAGAACCAGGTCTTTCACTCTTGCACGGTTCAGGTTGAATTCATTTCCTGAGAGCGAGGAGAGAATGGTTGAAGCCAGAAAGCGTTCTTCAGAATGAGCCGAATCCTTTCGAATGATTTCATACAGCGAAGCGGCCCGGTAATAATCTGCAGGTTCTTTCGGATCCCTTGGAACTGTCAAGCGTAAATGGTTCACATATTGCCCTTCTGGAAATGAGATGCGGATATTGGATTCTTTTCGTTTTAGATCTTCTGTTTGTATAATCGACGGTGTCGGGTTCTCAAGTGTTTCTTCAGGAATAAAAGTTGGCTCGATATAGCCCGCCCGCACAACAAACACGGGGTAATTGAAGTTGTGCCACCAGGCGCGCCAGTCGTCAAAATCAAATTTGTAGAATACATATTCGCTTCTGGGGAAGTCGAAACGAAGCAAGCTGGTGGTTTTTTTTGAACCCTGTTCGTAGCTATCAAATGTGACTGATTCGTATTTGTCTTTCACCACAAACCACTGTTTCCCGTCACGGCTCCCGCTGAGGGTCATGCTGCGCCTGGCATCGGCATTGTTCACTTCGATGACGATATGGTCGATGGCATCGGCCAGTGTATTTTTTACCACAATGTGCGAACAGCATCCATCCCTGTAAACCTTTTCGACAATCTGGTAAGACACAAACCGATCCACACCGCGGTGTGCAGTGTCTTTATAAACCAGGTAGGGCCTTTCCTTCCCGCTGCGATCGAATATGCGAATATCCGAAAGGTCGGGACGCAGCTGAGAAGTCACCTCCGGGGTTAGCAGAATACGGTGAAAGCCATCGATCAGAACCGGATTGATGTCGGATTCCCAATGGTAATTCTGTGCCTGCAGTGCCAGTGGCAAAGAGGCAATCAACAGTAGCCTATAGAGTTTTTGCATCATTTTCCGGTGCTGTTTGAATCACGTCATCTTCAACAAAAAGTTTTTTCAGTTTCTGGTACATAAAAGCAACAACCAGCAAAATAACGCCTGAAGAAATAAATGCGATGATCTTGCCTCCCTGGGATTCTCCATAAATGCCAAGGGAAATGAGTTTGACAATGGCAAGAAAGAAAAGGCTGAGCGAGATGATCCGCAATTGCCTGCTTGTTTTACGCATACCCACAAACATGATGACAAACGAGAAAACACCCCACAGAATCGGGTAGCCGATCTTGTGACTCAGATCAAGTGCATGAGCGGGACCTGTGTATGCCGTGTTGTAAGCGTTCAGAACAAAGAAATGATCCAATTCTGAACTTCCGGCGAAAACCAGTAAGGCGCACATGAGCCAGGAATATCCTTCTTTCGCTTTCTTGTCCACCTGGTTAAATGAAAACAGAAGCTGACGGACGAGGAAGACAAGCGCTGTAACGAGGGCCGTGTTGACAAAGTGCAGCATGAATGGAAAACGCTCAGAGGGGCGGGAGTCATAAAGAAACCCGTTGCGGGCGCCAATGACGGCAAAATGAGGGAATACAAAAAAGAAGATGAGCACCGTCAGGCCCAGGACGGTGGCAGGTATACGGAGAAAACCAAGATCTTTTGAGCGGGAAGCAAAAATAAACGCAAGTACAAACAGGCTGTTGTATACGGCAAATACGATCCATGATCCGTACAAACTGCTGCTGCGGAGGTTATACTGAAAGACGGTTTCCCAGAGACAGGCAAAATAGAGAACAACAATAAATACAATGGAAACAATCCTTCTGTAAACATCGGCATGCACGGTTTGCCCGAAGACAAGCGCCGTTTTTTCTTTTTTCAGCAGAAATGTGGTTCCGCCCAGGGAAAGCAGGGAGAAAATACTTGTGATGCATGCTTTGTTAAAAAGCAGCGAAGGGTAAGCGCTTGCCGTGAGGTAGGTTCCTCCGTAAATCTGTATCCAGTCAATAAACAAGCTGATGAGCATGAGAAAATTAACAAACATGGAGGCATACCGGATCAGCCCGATCCCCGAACGTTGGAAGAGCCAAAGCAACAGCACGGCTTCGACAGCCCAGAACATGGTTATATAGCTGCCATGGAGTTGAACTGGGCCGGCAAGGCTGATAAAGGTGAGTACGAGTCCGATCAGAAAATAGACCAGGTTTCGGTCAACTTCCTGACGTTTGTACAAGGTAAAGGCGAAAAAGAAATTAAAGACACCGACTCCTATGGTGAATAGGCCGAGGAACAATCCTTCATGAACATGGGAAAGTATATAATATCCGGATCCGTAATACAGGAAAGAGTTGGAAAGAAGTGTGATGATCTCTGCAGCCCCGAATGCGTTTTTCTTTTTGAGGTTGTTGATTACATTCATCGCAAAGAATGTGATGTAATAGACGGTGGCAAAAAGCAGGGCAATGATATAGGCCGGAGCCGGCTTTTGCATTTCCAGGGTAAGAGCCCCGCTGAAAAGGAGTACGGTAAAACCGTAACAGACCATATTGAGGATGTTCCATTTCCGGTAATAGGCCAGACTCAGCATGCCCAGATTCAGGATCAGGATATATGTACAGAGCACCGGAAAGTTGCCTCCGCCGCTGGCAATCATAAGCGGTGAACTGAAACCTCCGACGATGGCAAGAACGGCAAGCTCCCTGCGGTCATAGGATAAAGAAAGCAGGACCGTGAATGCTGTAATAACGACGAGCAGGGCAAAAGCGACCGCCTGCGAAAAGAGATGGTATACCTGGAAGGAGTAGGAAATGGAAAAATAAAGCACCGCTATACCACCCCCGACCAGAATGGAACTGAATGTGGTGAAAGACTTTCGGAGACGATGAGCAAAACCAAGAAGAATGCCTCCGCAAAGAATGCCAATAAAAGTTCTTCCGGTTTCATTGATCCAATCTTGGTCGATTGCAAATTTCACAAAGAATGCGATGCCCGTGACAAGAATTGCAATACCGATAAATGTAATCAGGCGCTCGCCGATGAATTTTTCGAGATCCGGGTTTTTTTCAAAAAAGGTTTTCTTTCGCAGAACAGACTTTGCAGGTGTTTGAATGGCTGAATGGAGAGCAAGCGGAATGGATTTTACCGGTTCAGTTATTCCTGGGGCCTTTTCTTTTTTTATCGCTGGCTCAGCCGGAACAAATATGGGAGCTTTGGATTCTGGCTTGATTGTCTGGCTTGGTACGGCCGGCTCTGACACGTTTTCTTTGGGCACATCCACGTCCGGGCTTCCTAACCCGGATTCCTCTTTATCAAAATCAGAATAAAAAATAAGGTTGCTCAGATCTTTGAGATCCCGGTTGAGTTCTTCAGAGCGTTTGAGAAGGGAATCGAGTTTTTTAATCAGATCCTGTTTGCTGGCCATAGGTTATGCAAGATAGGAAATTTTAAACGATGGCGGTGAGACCTCTTTCCTTTCAAAACCTGAATTTCAGATAACAAATCTTAAAACCTTTGGAAGAGAAAATACCCTCGTAATAGGTCTTGATTTCGGTCAGTTCCAATGGCCGGGAGGAAGGGACGGCATACAAATCATCAGTATGATCAAGCAAAGTATATTTGTTTTCTTCGATCACCTCAATGGTATAGTCATAAAATGACTTGGAATCGGTTTTCAGATGGATGATGCCATCGGGTTTGAGAAACTTGCGGTAGCGGTCCAGAAAGCGCATGTTGGTTAACCGTTTTCGGGCACGCGTTTTTTGAGGTTGCGGATCGGGAAAGGTGATCCAGATTTCGCTGACTTCAGATGGAGCAAAGCAATGATCAATGAAGTCTATTCGTGTACGGAGAAAAGCTGCATTGGCTATCTGCTCATCCAGGATCTGTTTTGCTCCTACCCACAAACGGTTTCCTTTCAGGTCAACGCCGATAAAGTTTTTTTCAGGCGATCTCCTGGCCAGCCCTACGGTATATTCTCCCTTTCCGCAGCCCAACTCCAGAACAATGGGGTGTCCGTTTTTGAAAAAAGCAGAATTCCATTTCCCGTTTACCCCAAAGCCTTTTGAAAGTTCGGAGTAATTGAACTCGAAAACGTTGGGAAAGGTTTTTATATCAGCAAATCGTTCTAATTTCTTTTTGGCCATTGGCGAATCGGTACAGAGATTATTTGCGCGAATTTACGAAATCTGCCAAGCTGGCCAATTGCGCGAAGGATCGGGAAGGCTTCTTTGGATCCCAGACAGGAAAAATAACCGATTGCCAATTTCTAATTCGTAAATTCGTAAAGAAATAATCAGACATCTGAAACGGATTCTCATAGCACCGCTTGACTGGGGGCTTGGTCACGCCACCCGCTGTATTCCCATCATCAGGGAATTGCATGCCGGCGGCGCCGAGGTCATTATCGCAGGCGAAGGCCGATCTTTGGCCCTTTTAAAAAAAGAATTTCCAAATCTGGAATGTCTTCATTTGCCAGGATATGAGATCTCCTATCCGGAAAAACGAGGAATGGCCCTTCATATTTTGCTTTCCGCTCCACGTATTTTCAAAAGTATCCGCAGCGAACACAAATTACTCCGAAAACTCATCCGGGAAAGAAAAATCGATACGGTTATTTCGGATAACCGTTACGGTTTATGGAGCAGAGAAGCGTACTGCATCTTTATTACGCACCAGGTCTTTATTCAGGCTCCGGTCTTTGCAGGAGTTCTCCACAAGCTCACGGCCAGGTATATGAGCCGGTTTTCGGAATGCTGGATACCCGATTTGAATACCAAAGAGAACCTGTCCGGTGATTTGGCTCATAAAGAAAAGCTACCGCAGAATTGCTTTTTTATAGGCCCTCTTTCCCGTTTTGGGTTTTCCGGCCAGGTTGAAGGAGGCCGTTATGATCTGGTCATCGCGCTTTCCGGACCGGAACCCCAGCGAAGTGTTTTCGAAAAAAAGATTTTGTCTCAGTTGCCTGGCATTCCCGGGCGGATATTGCTGCTACAGGGAATTACCGAGAAAAACGGTTTGATCACGGAAGGAAACCTGACCGTTGTGTCACACCTTCCGGCTGAAGAGATGAAGCAAGCGCTATCGGGTACGGCAATCTGGATAGGACGTTCGGGGTATTCAAGCATCATGGATGCAGCCGCTCTTGGCAAGAAGTGCATTTTCGTTCCCACTCCGGGACAAACAGAGCAGGTGTATCTGGCCCAGTTTCATGAAAGACTGGGACATTGCATTGTGATGAATCAAAAGAGATTTAATCTGGAAGAGGCTCTGGGAAAAATGAAAATGATCAGGGGCTTTGAGAAGAAGAAGGGTTCAGATGAGATGCTCAAGGAACGACTCGAGAATCTTCTTAATCGGTAATATGACTGAAAACGTATTGATGTGTCCGGGCTTTTCTAGGCCTTTTTCAGAGAAAAAGAAAAAACAGACCCCACTCCGTCAGTACTGATCACCTCAATGTTTTGCTTGTGGGCTTCAATAATGTGCTTCACAATGGCCAGACCCAGTCCGGTTCCCCCCTGTGAACGTGAACGGCTTTTGTCCACCCGGTAAAAACGTTCAAACACTCTGGGCAAATGTGTTTTTGAAATGCCTATGCCGTTGTCGGCAACCTCCACAATGATTTTGTCTCCGGCATCATGTATCTTGACTTTTGTTTCGCCATCTTCACGCCCGTAGCGGACAGAATTCACCACCAGGTTCACCAGTACCTGCCGGATGCGGAAACGGTCGCCCATGACAAATACCGGGTTTCGGGTATCGTTGAGCAATTCGAAATGGATTTTGTTTGCCTTTGCGCGCATCTCTTCAGCATCGATGACATCCTGGGCCAGGGCTATGAGTTCAAAACGTTCGATATCCAGTTCAAGTTCACCCGTTTCCAGCTGGGTGATTGCCTGANNGTAAATCTTCCACAATGGCAATCATCCGGTCCACACTTCTTTCAGCCCGCTGCAGATAATCCCTGTTGATGGAAGGGTCGTCGATGCCACCTTCAAGCAGAGTCAAAATATAGCCCTGAATGCTGAATATGGGTGTCTTTAGTTCATGCGAAACATTGCCCAGGTATTCTTTGCGATACATTTCGAGCCTGTTGAGCCGGTCAATTTCTTCTTTTCTCTCAACGGCCCAGTCCTGCACTTCTCTGTTGAGCACTTCAAGCATATCGGTCGAGTTTCCTCTTATTCTGTTAACAGGGATCATATCCTTTAACTTACGGAGTTGCTCGAGGATGGACTGGATACGTTTAAAAATCACCCATTCGATAAAAAACCAGGAAAATAAAAAGGTAAACAGGAATACGGGAAGAAAAATCGTCAGCAGATTGGAGGAGAGAATGCTGAAATGAAAATTTCCGGACAACGAAAATACGAATGCGAGTAAAGCTGTAACAAAGAGGGACAGTATTAAGGCAATGGTCCTTGGTCTTGTCATAGAGGAGAGGTTCCGGGCCCGAAATTTACTGTTTTTTCAAACGTCCTGTTCTCTGAAGCCCATGCTTCATGGATAAACTGTAAAACCAAGAGGTTAAAATTCAAATTTATATCCGACTCCTTTGACTGTCCGGATAAAGTCATCCCCGATTTTTTCACGCAATTTGCGAATGTGTACGTCAATCGTCCTGTCTCCAACCACCACATCGCCTCCCCAAACACGGTCCAGAATTTCTTCACGTCCAAATACCTTGCCTGGTCTTGATGCCAGCAGGGAGAGCAATTCAAATTCTTTGCGCGGGAGGCTCAGCTCATTTCCATTGTGGATGACCAGATAACTTTCACGGTCAATGCGTAATCCGCCGAGTTCAATTTTGTCGTCCTGCCCGTGTCCTGCCGGTGTTCTGCGCAGCAAGGCTTTAATGCGGCTGATAAGGACCCTGGGCTTGATGGGTTTGTTGATATAGTCGTCGGCTCCGGCTTCGAAACCGGCAATATGCGAATAGTCCTCACTTCTGGCTGTCAAAAAAGCAATGACCGTATTTTCCATTCCTTTTGACGAGCGGAGTTCACGGCACACTTCAATCCCATCGAGCTCGGGCATCATGACGTCGAGGAGAATCAATTGCGGAAGTTCTTTTTTGGCAAGAACGATGGCATCTTTTCCATTGAGTGCCGTAAAAACCTGATAACCTTCCTTTTTGAGGTTATAACTCAAAAATTCAATAATATCCGGTTCATCGTCAACGAGAAGGATCTTTAATTCTGAATTTTCCATATGTGTGATTTTCTGCAAATGTACCTGCTTGCAACAGGCTTTGGATTAAATGGAAGTTAAGGTAATATTAATGATTTTACAATGGATTTACCTTGGCTTAATCTCCTGCTAAACATTAAAGGTAGTATAAATCGCAAAATGCCTGTATGCTTCAAAATTCGGGGTGGGCCTTCCATAATCATCTTTCGAACCGGTAACCGATTCCTTTAACCGTGGTGATGTGTTCTTCCCCTATTTTTTCCCTGAGCTTGCGGATGTGTACATCAATGGTCCGGTTGCTGATGTCCATGTCTCCACCCCAAACTTCGGTATAAATTTCTTTTCGTGTAAAGACCTTCCTGGGCAAGGAGAGCAACAAGGAGATCAGTTCGAATTCTTTTCTTGGGAGCAGGATTTCCTTGTTGCCTTTGCGGAGCATATAGCGCTCCCGGTCAATGGCGATGCCATGGAAAGGAACCGAAGACTCCGGGCGAAGTTTGAAACGACGCAGCAAAGCGCAGATCCTGGACTGAAAAATGGCAGACCTGCAGGGTTTGAGTATATAATCATCGGCCCCTGCATTGAAACCGGCGATCTGCGAATAATCTTCATTGCGGCTGGTAAAAAAGGCGATCAGCATATCTTTCAGATTTGCCGAATTCCTGAACTCCGTGCAGATTTCCACTCCGTCCATTTCTGGGTTCAGGATATCGATGATAACCAGAGTAGGCGGGTGCTTTCGGGCATGGGCCAAAGCAAGCGCCGGAGATGTAAAAAAATGAAATTCGGGATTGAGTGCAAGAAGGCTCTCGCGGATAAATCCGTGCGTCTTCTCATCAGGATCGATCACGACAATATGGGGTCTGTCCTTAGGCATTGAATATTTTTTTGATACTATTTGAATCTGTGGCAGAGGTGTGTTTTGCAGGTGTAAAATAAAGACCTTCATGTTGCCCTTGTGTTAAGTGGCATTTAACATTGAATTAATAAAATGGCCGTTTTGGGGGCCGAAATGATTTTCTCGCCGATACTGACAAATGTTGTATTTTTATAAAAAAAAAGGAATGAACGAGGATCAGATGATTGAGCTTTACCAGAGTTTACTGGCCGGAAACAGGATCTGGGTAGATACAAAGCTCAAAGAAAATGCCAATTTCTTCCATGAGCTTGCAAAAGGACAGAACCCCCCTGTGCTCTGGATTGGTTGTGCCGATAGCCGGGTGCCCGCCAATGAAATTACCAACACAAAACCTGGAGAGGTTTTCGTTCACCGCAATCTGGCCAATATGGTAGTCCATACCGATATCAATATGCTGAGCGTTCTGGATTTCGCCGTCACCCAGCTGGGTGTCAAGCACGTGATCGTTTGCGGACACTACAATTGCGGGGGGATCAATGCCGCCTTGAGCAGTACCCATTTCGGACTGATTGACAACTGGCTGAGAAACATCAAGGATGTTTACAGGCTGCATCAGGAAGAGCTGGATGCCATTAAGGAGCCAGAAGGCCGTTCACGCCGACTGGTGGAACTCAACGTAATTGAACAGGTTTACAACCTGAGCAAAACTTCGGCCGTTCAGAATGCATGGGATGAGAATAAGCCTCTGATGATTCATGGATGGGTTTATGATGTGGCCAACGGAATTATCAAGGACCTGATGGTTTCCAGAAAAAACAACAGCAAAATGGCTGATATTTATAAATTCGATTTCGAATGATCTTTAAGATCATTCGTGCGGATCCATATAAAACGCTTTCAACTAAAAAAGATCAATCAGTCAAAGACGGACCGTCGTTTTGTTTGTGATCGCTTATAACGGATGTTGCAGAAGAAAGCAAAAGTTCCTTCACATCTACCTCCAGCAGCGCGGCTATTTTACGCAGCAAAACCTTATCCGGTTGGGTCTTGTTATTGCAATAGTTCGTTGTTATCGCGTAACTATAACCTATCTGTTTGGCCAGCCAAGTTTGGCTTCTTCCCTGAGTCTTCAAAATCTCCAGTATCCTGTTCATTGTCTGTTTAAAAAAGTAAAAATTGGATTAAAAGGTTTAGTTGTATGGCTCTAAACCATTCTCTTTGTTCTGTCTTCGCTTCAGCGAATTGTTTTCTCTCCCTTACTGCCCTGTTGTTAATTGTTCCTAAGCAGATCAAATAGTTTGATGAACAGTATTAAGACACTCACTCCGACGAGCAGGAGCGTCAGTACCATGAAAAACCGCTTGTGCTTCTTCTTTGAAAAACGGCCAGGCGAGTTTAATGAGTACCCTCCTTTTTTGATGAACAAAGCCCCGTCTTCGGTCAGAGCAATCGAATTTGACGCCCGGTCGAGACTGCAGGCATAACCGTCTTTTATCAGAATAGAAGAGTATGTTTCATATTCGGCTGCAGAGATAATTGTCTGTACCATCGACTTTGTCACAATTTTGTGACCGTCCTGGGTGTACATGACAGATAAAATAGTATCGAGTTTTTCTGTATTCATCGATTCGGAGCGTGCTTGAATTTCTGGTTTGAGGAAGAGTCTCAGGTGATTTTGCAAATCCCGCGTATATGGGTCGTGAAAGAATCCATATATATAAATAAGGGAACGGTCTGACCCCCTGGATTATGAATGGTGCTGGAACTGAAAATCCGGCTTATTCAGAATGGGTTCAGAATAAAAAAGGAGGAGCTCTGGAACTTTTGAAAGTAAAATACGAGGGAAGAATAAACCTTTTCAGGTAACATAAGCCCAGCCTGGAATCAAAGCAAGTGGTGAGTTGAAAAGAGTCACTGCAGTGCGATTCAAACTTGACCGGCAGGATTTTGCTCTTGAATCTCTTGTAGATCGGGGCAATTTTGCCTTTCTGAAATGGGGTATTAAACTGGATAGGAGCGCCGAGAGAAACGGCCGTGCTGTTTAAAGACAACATTTCAGGATTCAGCCGATGGGCTTCTGTTCTGAAACTGAAAAAAAGAAAAACACAAAGACCAAGTACTCCATGAAGGAATATTTTTCCCGATATGTGTCTGTTTTGCTTCATTTATGCCTGAGGTAGCTGGATAATGATTGTAAATATATGGAAACAACAATGATCTTGAGCAAATCTAATTAAATTCTAATAAATAAATAGCAAAAAAATGCACAAAAAGCTGCAAACTCCGAAAATCGATATAAAAATACCCGTTGTCTTGATCCTTAAATATTCATTCCGGTTTGATTCAGGCTTAATAAGGGCATAATATGAGCGGTCTATTTTTGTTTCTCCTCTTCCGCAAAGTTAAGGAGGACCATGAACAAAGAAAAAGCAAGCCCAATGGCTCAAAAAATAAAAACGGTACTGCTCGTTGATGATGAAGAAGACATCCTGGAAATGCTTTCCTACAATTTCAGAAAGTCCGGTTTCCATGTTCTTCTGGCCAATAACGGACAAGAAGGATACCGTCTTGCATACAACGAAATTCCGGACGTGATTGTCACCGATCTCTGGATGCCCGAAATGGATGGTATCCTGATGTGTAAACTCATCAGGGACCAAATCCAGCTTGATGTGTCGCGCATCATTGTACTCTCTGCCGATTCGGATGATTTCAAAGCCATATCCGCCCTGCGTGCCGGTGCTGATGAATATCTCAGCAAGCCTGTCAGCCCATCAGTCATTGTTCATCTGGCTCAAAAAATAATCTCCCTGGATAGACCCGAAAAATAGTTTCATTCAATGGGTTGTCCGTCTCTGATTTGATCGGAAGCCTGTTCCAGAATCGAATCATTGTCATTCAGAGGGCCGAAAATTTCTATTTTTCCATCGTGTGTATTCCCTTTGCGTATGGCCACGCGTTCGGCCTTTTCACTTTTTGCCCGAATGATAAAGACACCTTCCGTATTGGTGAATATGGCGCTAAGTGGAACCACGAAAGCAGGTTCCGAACGTTTGATACCGATTTCAACTTCTGCATACATCCCCGGAAGTAAGCGCTGGTCTTTATTTTCAACATCCATTTCAATCATTTCCGAACGGGTTTTTAAATCCAGGTTGCCGGAAATGCGCACAATTTGAGCACGGAAGGTATCTGATGGAAATGCTTTTACCTGAAACTGCACCCAGGTATTTTTGGCCAGCCCGCCAACCTGCACTTCGGGAACAGCTACCACAAGGCGAAGTTTGCCTTCCTCCACCAGCTTGAGCATGGGAAGTTCTGTGCCTTTTCCGGAAGTGCCGACAAAGGCTCCGGGAGAAATATTTCGCTCGGTGATGATTCCGCTGAAGGGAGCCTTGACCACCAGGTAGTTTTTCAAATCGCTGAATGACTGAAAGGCGGCTTGGGCGGAACTGACCTCCGAGCTGTCTCCCATCATTTTGGCTTCGGCCTGCTCCAGGTCATTTTGCGAAACGGTTCAGTGAGTATGGCTGGTGAGCAATAAACGTTTGTAGTAAGAGGTACTCGAACGGGCCAGGGTTTGTTTTGTTTTGAGTTTCTGAAGGGCTTCCTGGTATTGTGCATCCAGTTCGGGTGCATCGAGAAGAACTAGGGTCTGGCCTTCCCTCACTACGCTTCCCCGATCGACCAAGACTTCTTTGACAAAGCTGTTTATCTTGGCATAGAGATCAACTTCCTCGAAAGCTTTCAGCTCCCCAGGGATTCGGATGTTTTCTCCTATTTCAGTTCTGTGAAGGGCTATCCTTNNATGATTGCTGCAGGCAGAAAAACTGAATAAGCAGATTAGCGCTGTATAAATTGTAAAATGGGTTGACGTTTTCATTTGGTGGGTTTTCAGGATTGTGATTCTGGAACATTGGGTTCATAAAGAGGGCTGTTTACATCTTCCGGATCGAGTGAAGCCGATTCAACGGAATCTTTTGCACGGACACTGGCAAAAATAAGGGGGAGGAACAGCAGGGCGGCAAATGTGGAGGCAAAAAGCCCGCCAATCACTGCCCGTCCAAGGGGGGCGGTTTGTTCCCCGGCTTCACCCATTCCTGCAGCCATTGGAATCATGCCGGCGATCATGGCAAGACTAGTCATCAGAATAGGCCGGATTCTCGAGCCCGCACTCTTCATGGCTGCCGCCGTTGCGTTNNCGTATTCTCGAAGCCGCACTCTTCATCGCCGCTGCTGTCGAGTCGCCGCTTGACAAACGAAGATGTTCGGCATTGGTGACAAGCAGAATGGCATTGGCCACCGATACTCCGACAGACATGATAATGCCCATGTACGATTGAAGATTGAGTGTTGAGCCTGTTATCAGCAGTGCCATAAACGCTCCGGCAAGAACCGCTGGGATGGTGGAGAGTATAATAAAAGAAACCTTGAACGACTGGAAATTGGCGGTAAGCATCAGGAAGATAACAATGATGGCAAGAAGCAAACCCGATTGCAAGCTGTCGAGGGTTTCCGTCAGCAGATTGACAAGTCCCTTGGTTTCAACAGTCAATCCCCGCGGCGGAGTTCCGGCTTCGGCAATGGCCTTTTGTACATCCTTCGATGCAGAGGCAAGATCCTTTCCTTTCAGATTTGCTGTCACTGTCAGAACCCTGCGCGGCCCGCTCCGGTCATATTCGCCGATTACCGTGTCAATTTTAAGCGTGGCCACATCCGAGAGCATCGGTCTGGGTTTTCCAGGAAACAAGGGAATTTCACGCAGATCGTTCATGCTTTTCATTAGATATTCCGGAACTTCTACCTGGACCTGATACGCGTATCCGTTCTTGGGGTCAAGCCAAAAGTTTTTTTCTGTGAACCTGCTTGAAGAGGTCGCTGCTGTAAGCGATTTTGAAATCTCGGTGGCATTCAAACCCAATTGTCCGGCCCGTTCGCGGTCGATATTGATTTTGATAACCGGATAGCGGATCGGCTGGGCAATTTGCACATCGCGCAGGTAAGGGATTTTGCGCATACACACGAGCACTTTTTCGGCAAAGAGTTTTCCCTGTTCCAGGTCTTTTCCGGCGATGGCCACCTCGATGGGCGTGGGAGAGCCCTGGCTCATGATTTTGTCTGTCAGATCGATCGGCTCGAATGACAGTTGCAGCTTGGGCATGCTTTTCGAAATAACGGCCCTGAGTTTTTCTTTCAAGGCATCCATATTTACGCTAACCGCTTCCTTCAGGTTGACCTGCAGGACAGCTTCATGTGGGCCGCTATTAAAAACAAGGATATTGCTGGTGGCATAAGAGGATGGTTGAAGACCTACGTAAGCGGAGCTGACCTCAATCTTGTCTTTTCCGCCCAGTTCATTGGCCAGAATATCGAGCACGTTCAGGAGCATTTGTTCGGTGCGTTCAATTCGTGTTCCGTCGGGAGCCCGAAGGCGGAGCTGAAACTGGTGAGAATTCACCCGGGGAAGAATGTCTTTGCCGATGACGGTAAAACAAACAGCGATAACGCTTACCGATACACAAAGATAAAGCGCAATGGCCTTTTTTCGGGATTGCATCAGTTTTCCAAGAATGGAAAGAAACCATCTTTTGAAACGATCAAACCGATTTAGTTTTTCGGGATGCCTGGATTCATTTTCATCGTCTCTGTTTATCTGAGTTTCCTCTTCATGGCTCAATGCCAGGGTAGGATGCTGAAAATTCGAAGCGTTTTCTCCATGCGTGTCTTTGAGAAACCAATTGGCAAGAATGGGTACGAGTGTCTGGGCAACAACAAAAGCGGTGATCATCGAAAAGCCAACCGATAGCGAGAGCGGAAGAAACATGGATTTGGGAATTCCGCTCATCATGAATGAAGGCGCAAATACGGCAAGAATACACAAGAGGATAAGCAGTTCGGGAAAGGCGATTTCCCGGCAACCATCCAAAATAGCTTTCGACTTTGGCTTGCCCATTTCCAGATGCTGGTGGATGTTTTCGATGGTTACTGTAGCCATGTCTACCAGGATACCTATGGCTAGGGCAAGTCCGCTCAAGGT
>PLXK01000140.1 GCA_003151415.1 Bacteroidota bacterium | reverse complement strand
TTCATGTGGCCTTTTATGGAAACGCCTCGTACAGCGGCCGGACAGCAGACTTCGACGGATTCAGCCTCAATGTTATGCAATATCAACAGTTTCAGGCAGGCTTTACGGGTGACCGTTTTGCCGTGGGGCTCTCGGTTTACAATGGCCAGCAGTATCTACAGGTGCAGGCAAAAAAGGCTCAGTTATATACCAGTGCCGATGGGCAGTATCTTGATTTCAACACCGCCTATACCATGCGTGTGTCAAACGCCAATTACAGCAACCCCGGAGCGCTGAATGGAATCGGAACCGGGCTTGATTTGTTCTACCGTTTGCCGGTTGAACTGCGTAAAGGACAAAAAGCCGACTTTATTTTCGAACTCAGCGATCTGGGTTTTATCCGCTGGAACAAGCAGACCAATCAGTATAAAAACGACACGCTTTACCACTTCGATGGAATTGCCATCAAAAATGCGTTTCAGCTGGCCGACAGCACGGTGCATTATTCGGCCAAAAGCACGTTCAATGCAAAACCCGTTAAGCAAGCAGCCTACGTGTCGAATCTGCCCACGACCATGGACATCAAGTATGTGCCACTGGGAACAAAATATCAGTTTGTCTATGGCATCAGGTATTCGTTCGCAAGCAATTATGTACCCTATGGCTATGTCCAGTTCAGATACCATTTCGGAGCCCGTTATACCGCTACGGCAGAAATGGGCTATGGCGGTTATGCGAACCTGCAGACCGGACTTACCCTGCATGCACAGTTTAAACAAGGCTTTTCAGCCCTGCTGGGCACCAATAACCTTTTTGGATATCTCTTCCCGCTCAACTCCTGCGGACAGGGACTGTATGTATCCGTTTCAAAAGTTTTCCGTTGAATACAAGAGGGGTTGCATTGCATGCAATGAAAAATTCAACCTTTGCGTCAAATGAATGAGATGAACAAGACAAAAAATTCCGGTATGGATGCTTTGCTGAGAAAATGGTTCTCGGTGATGCTCTTTTTGCTGCCTGGATTTCTTGGTGCGCAATCCTTTTATTTTCTGAACAGCTTTGGCGGCCCCTCGCAGGATGTTGGCCGCTCTGCCATTCAAACGCACGACAAGCAGTTTGTATGCGTGGGTTCGACCAGCAGTTATGGACAGGGCAGCACGGATATCTGGCTGGTTAAATGCTGGGCAAACGGAACAACAAGATGGACAAAAGCAATCGGCGGAGCCGGGGTGGACTGGGGATACAGCGTAAAAGAAACACCCAAAGACAGCGGCCTGATCATTGCCGGATATACCGACAGTTTTGGTGCAGGAGGGTATGACTTCTATCTGGTTAAAACAGATTCTTCCGGAAATGTGCTTTGGTCAAAAACATACGGAGGCGCAAACTGGGACTTTGCCTACTCCATGGCTCTGACTGCCGACGGTGGCTATATTCTGGCCGGAGGCACCTACAGTTACGGAGCCGGAGATGAAGATGTGTATGTGGTGAAAACAGATGCCCTTGGAGACACTTTGTGGACAAAACACTATGGCGGAAAATTGCAGGATGAGGCCCGCTCCGTCAAACAGACAAGGGATGGCGGGTACATTGTTGCCGGCATGACAAAAAGTTTCGGCGATTCGGTCAACGGAGATGCCTATATTTTAAGATTGAATGCGGCTGGAGATACTTTATGGACAAACACCTCGGGTGGTCCGGCCCTGACCAATTTTGTTGAAGACGCACACGATGTCATCGAATCCATGGATTCCTGTTTTTACCTCATCGGAGGAACAACTTCTTACAGTACCCCACCGGGTTCTGACATGGACATTTATCTTCGAAAATTCACAGCCAATGGCGCAGCCACTTTCTATGGTGTTATTGGCGGGCCTCAATTTGACCGCGGAGAAGCCATTGTAGAATCCTCTCCCCAGAATTTTACAATTGTCGGCTCAACAAAATCGTATGGTTTCGGTTTTGGCTCTCTGAATGTCGTTACCTATTTTACCGATAAACAATGCAATTATGCAGGAGGAGGCCACACCTATGGAGATTCTTTACATGGAGGCGATGCCGAAGCCTATTCGCTTTGCAATACAAACGATCGCGGATATCTGATGTGCGGCTACACCACAGGTTTTCAGGCAAACGGCATCCCCGATTTTATGCTGATCAAAATAGACAGCATCCCTTCAAAAGTCCCCCTGATATCCGGAATTTCAACTTCTGCATTTCAGGCATCAGAGTTGATGAACATCTATCCAAACCCTGCCGATGACTATACAACCATTTGCCTCAAACCGGAAGCGGCAAGCGGTTCGATGACTTTCGAACTGACCGATGTGACAGGCAGAAACCTGAATGAAAATTGCAGAATGGAGATACAGAGAAATCCCGGGACCACGGAAATCAAACTTCAGTTCAACCGGCAGCACTTGCCTCCCGGCTTGTATTTCTTTCAGACCGGCAATGGAAACGGCAGAACGGCAAGCAAAATCATCCTGCGTTGATGTGTTTTTCCAGGTGATACAGGCTCAGGCCTGCTATGGGTGTTTCAACCACTTTATCCAGCATCACTCCCTTCTCTTCGGCTATTGTTCTGAGAATATTGCTGTACCAGAAAGCCACCGATCCGGAACAGGAAAGCTTCAGACTTTTGTATTCGGGATATTTGCGGATATGCAGATCAAAGAATTGGCGAAAAGCACCGGCAACAAGATCAACACAATACTGCTGACTCAGGTTCTGATAAATAAACAGGCTGAATGAAGCCAGGAACCGGTTTGGCTGCGGTTCCTTATAAACCTTTTCGAGTATGTCTTCTTTGGAAAACCGAAAACGGGCATCAAATCTCTTCAACATGGCTTCCGGCATTTCCTTGTTGAGGTAATCTGCCAGCAACAATTTGCCCAGATTGGCTCCGCTGCCTTCATCGCCAAGGACATACCCCAGCGATGGCTGCTGAGACACTATTTTTGTTCCATCATAAAGAGCAGAATTCATGCCCGTACCCAAAATACCCACGAGTCCCGGAGTTTGACCGCAAAGCGCATGAGCCGCAGCAAGCATATCGCTGAATATGTGTATTTCGGATTTTGGAAATTGTTCCTCCAGGGCCCGGCGAATGATGCTGCAGTTCTTTTCGTTTCCACACCCCGCGCCGTAAAAATAAATCTGAAGTTTTCCGGAACTCAGGTGAGGCATCAGCCCCGGTTTCAAATCGGTTTCAATTGACAAAGCCATTTGGACACTGTCTGTAAAATAAGGATTGAATCCTGCCGTGGCAAAAGGAAATATATGCGATCCGGCATTGATAAAACGCCAGTCTGTTTTTGTTGATCCGCTGTCTGCTATAAGTATCATATACTGATTCTCAATCGGTTTAAGCCCGGTGGTCACCGCGGGGCAAAGCGGCTTAATGTCCCTTTCCAGAGCGAATCTCACATATGCCCGGGATTCAAATCGTTTCGTCTGGGTGTATCAAACATCTAAGATAGAAAGGATCTTTCAGATATGGGTTGTGGCTTGTTCTTTCAAACCTTTGCCGCCTCATTCATTTTCCGGTTTTTTTTTTGCAAAGATATACCTTCGGACTTTTTCTTCCTCTCCCTCTTTGAGATGCGCCTTGCGGGCCATTTTGTGGAGAATATCTGTCCAATCGTCTTCAGAATACGCTCCGGGAGAATTGTATTCATGGCATTTGCCGCATTGGCTCACAAATAAAGTATACCCTTCGCGAAGAGAATGAAAGTTGGCATCGGGCCAGCGTTTGCGGGCGTTTTTTGCCTCCATGTGCGTGGGCTCTGAAGGTCCGGAAAGTATTTGTGAAGGCTTGCAGCACCAGAGCAAAACAGCACTCATCCCGCTGATGAAGAGAAGGATATAGGTCTTCTTCAAAAAGAGCTGTTGTTTCAGGGGATGATTTTAGTTGAAAAACGGGTTCAGGAAAAAAGAAATTTATTGGGTCCGAGCAGATCATTTCGAACGGCATAAAGCACAAGACCTGCCGTATTGTTGACTTGCAGCTTGCTCATGATATTCTTGCGGTGGGTGGTGACGGTATGTGCGCTTAAAAATAATTTTTCAGCAATTTCCTTGTTGCTTAAACCCTCGGCAACCAGTCTGACAATTTCAATTTCACGTTCTGTAATGGTCAAGCCGCCGCAGGAAGAGGAATTGGATTGCAATTCTTCTTTCTCCTGAAAAACCAGATGATCAACAATGCGGCTGCAGAAAAAATTTTGATTTTGTGCTGTTTTGTAAATGGCCTCGATGATTTCTTCCTGGTCGCATTCTTTCAAAAGATAACTGCAAGCCCCCAGTTCAAGCGCCCTGCTGATCTCTGACTTGTTTTTAGGGTCGGTGATGATGAGAATGCGCGCGTCGGTATTTTTTTTCCGGATATTTTTCAATATTTCCACACCTTCAGGAAAGTGATTGTAATCGGCAATGATGACATCCGGATGATACAAACCCATTGAACTGAACAAATCCTTGCTGTTGAAAACAGAAGGGCAGGAATCAAAATCAGGCTGTTCAGAAATAAGCGTTTCAATCCCTTTCCGAACCAGGTAATTCGGCTCTGCAATCAAAATCCGGATCTTTGCTTTCATTTTATTTAGAATAATTACAAATAAGAGTACAAATGTATGTGTCCAGGAGCAAAACAGCAAATGAATCGGGGAATCTTTTCAACAGAGATTCGGCCTGAGAAGGGATAAAATCAAGAAACCGGCGCTGAAAAAGTTTAAGCTTCCACATTGATCTTCAAGCCTTCGTGTGCCAACTCGGAATTTGGAAAAACCGAACGGGCTTCCAGAAGCAGTGGATTGAGATCCGTATAGCGGGCTGAATAATGACCCAGAAGCAGCTTTTTGACCCCGGCTTTGAGTGCCACCGTACCGGCTTCGAGGGCTGTGCTGTGAAATGTTTCTCTGGCTCTTTTTTTCATCTCTTCGGTAAACGTCGATTCGTGGTAAAGCAGATCAGCCCCTTTGACCTGGCGGATCACCTCTTCATCGTAACAGGTATCCGAGCAATAAGCATAGCTGTGCGAAGGACGAGGCATTTCTGCCAATTCAGCATTGGGAATCGTTGTGCCGTCTTCTTTCACGTAGTCTTCGCCGTTGCGGATAGCATGCATGGCACTGATGGGAATGGAATGCGTCTCGAGTGCCTCTTTTTTCAAGCTTCTTGTTTTTTTCTTTTCCCTGAACATAAAACCACAGCAGGGAATGCGGTGATTCAATCGAATGGTTTCGACGGTAACCTTTTCATCCTCCAAAAGCAATTCCTGCTTCCGGTGATCATGGAATCTGAAGTGGATGGGGTAATTCAGTATGGTGGCAGAGTATTTCAGCTGAACGCTGATGATCTCATCCAGACCTTCGGGGCAATAGATCCAGAGGTCTTTTTTACGTCCAAGCAAATGCATGGAAGAAAGCAATCCCATCAGACCCAGGTAATGATCGCCATGAAGATGGCTGATAAAAATATGATCGATGCGCTGAAATTTGATTTTGTATTTGCGAAGTTGAATCTGCGTGGCTTCGCCACAATCAATTAAAAAAAACCGCCCGGCTATTTGCAGTAGCTGGGCGGTTGGATTACGTGTCGATGTAGGCGTGGCTGAACTGCAGCCGAGAATAGTTAGCTCAAACTGAGACATTAGTGCGCCGATACAATCATTCTGCGGGAAATTGTTCTGTCTCCGCTTTTCAATGAATACAGGTAAATACCGGGGGTCAAAGAAGATGTATCGTATGTGAATTTGTTGCTTCCTTTATCGGAATGCATCATTTTTGCTGTAACCAGGCTTCCAAGAACATTATACACCCTGAACTCGATGTTGTTATCGGTATTGGGAGTCCAGTAGCAAATATCGGTATGGTTACTTGCCGGATTCGGAGAATTCGGAAGGACGTTGAATTTGTCATTTTCACTTTCAACAATTCCGGCTGCACTTGCAGGCAGAACCGTGATGTGGTAATAATCATTCGTTCCAGGCTGATTGGTAACACCCACAACAGGAACTGTTACATTGGAATGGTAATAAACAATAATGGGAAACTTTCCATCGCTTTTGGGTCCACCTGTTTCCTGAACAACTGTAGGTGTTCCGCTTATAAGAATACAACCGTTCGTTCCGCCTGGAAATTTACCGTTGGATGGGTTTGTTGCGTAAGTGAATCCGGCAGGAAGGCCTTTTACACTGTCAAGCTGGATGTAATTGATTGCAATTGTTCCAAAAGGAGCAACAGTTGTGTCCAGAGGAGTTCTCACCTGTACAACAGTGCTGTAAGCCACAGTGGCATACGAAGGAGGAAGCCCCTGAGCACTGTCTGGATAATAGCCCGTAGCCGTCAAAGCGGTATTGGGTGTACACTGCCCGAAAGAATGAACTGACAGGGCAAAAGAGAAAAGAGCTAGGTTGAGTAGTTTTTTAAGCATATGATTTTTGGGGGTTAAAGTTCGTTTTCCAGATCCCTTTCTACTTCTTCTCCGATCAGAAAATCAATGCTTTCGATCAGAGAGGGGGTAATGCTAAGTATGCTGTCGAGCTGGGAGATGGCAATTAATTTTTTAACCGGATCCTGAAGACCGGTAAGGACAAAAGACCCGTTTGCATTTTTACAAAGGCGATTGGCAACAAGGATGGAACTCAAACCCGAAGAATCGCAGTATCGGGCTTCGGTCATATCAATAATCATGTTCCGTACTCCATCAGAATTCAGCACAACAAGTTCAGACTTCAAAGCCGGAGCAACATTGCTATCCAACTTGTCAGTTTTCAACCGGATGACCGTATATTTTTCTTGTCTGTCTATTTCGAACATAAATATCTATAACAGTTACAAAGCTAGTAAATTTAAATATATGATCCAATGAATGCGCAGAAAAATAGGATTAATTCTCGGTTCTTCCGGCAAGCAGATAAAGCACCGCCATGCGGACGGCAACACCGTTTTCGACCTGATCGAGGATGATGGACTGGTCTGAATCAGCCACATCGCTGGTGATTTCGACACCCCTGTTGATCGGACCGGGGTGCATGATGACAATTTTTTTACCGATGGAATCGAGCCTTTTTTTATCAAGTCCGTATTGCATGGTGTATTCGCGCAGGGAAGGGAAATATTTTATCTCCTGACGTTCCAGCTGGATGCGCAGCATATTGGCAACATCGCACCATTTCAGGGCTTTATTCAGATCGTGTTCGACCTTCACATCCAGTCCTCCCATGTATTTGGGCATCAATGTCCGGGGGCCGCAAACCATGACTTCGGCGCCCAGCTTTTTCAAACAGTGTATGTTTGACAGAGCGACTCTGGAATGAAGAATATCGCCAATGATGGCGATTTTTTTGCCCCTCACCTCACCCAGTTTTTCACGGATGGAAAAGGCATCGAGCAGAGCCTGTGTGGGGTGTTCGTGCGCACCGTCTCCGGCATTGATTATTTTAGCCTGAACGTGTTTGGAAAGAAACAAAGCGGCGCCGGGGTTTGCGTGCCTCATCACAACCATATCCACCTTCATGGCCAGGATGTTGTTGACCGTATCGATCAGGGTTTCTCCTTTTTTAACAGAAGAACCCGAAGCCGAAAAATTGATGACATCGGCAGAAAGCCTTTTTTCTGCAAGCTCGAAAGACAGTTTGGTGCGCGTGGAATTTTCAAAAAAGAGATTGGCTATGGTGATGTCACGAAGCGAAGGCACTTTCTTAATCGGCCGGTTGATAACCTGTTTGAAATTATCGGCCGTGGCGAAAATCAGCTCAATATCATCCTGGGTGATATTTCGGATACCGAGCAGATGTTTGGTGCTGAGTCTTGTCATTTGTGATTATCCTCGTTTTTTTCATTTGTCAGGATCCATACCCTGTCCTCTCCTTCGGTTTCCTTCCAATCCACCTTTACCTTTTCAGAACTCACCGAATCAATGGTCTGCCCCACATATTTTGCCTGAATGGGAACATTCCGGCTGTAACGCCGGTCGATCAATACCAGCAGTTCTACATCGGCAGGTCTGCCGAAAGCCATCATGGCATCCAGTCCGGCCCGTATGGTCCGGCCGGTAAAAAGTACATCGTCGATGAGCACAACCTTTTTGTCTTCGATGATGAAATTGATGTTTGTTTTGTTCGGGACAAGGTCTTTTCTTCTGAAATCATCGCGGTAAAAGGTCACATCCAGATCGCCGTATGCAATCTCTTTGTTTTTGGTGATTTCGGAAAGTTGGTGGTGAATTCTTCTTGCCAGAAACACGCCTCGTGGCTGGAGTCCCAAGATGACCGAATGCTCGAAGTGGTCATGTGTTTCGATAAGCTGATGGCAAAGTCGTTGAATGATGATCCCCAGCTGCTTACCATCCAGAATAATTCGGGGTGCGAGTGACATTCGCAACAAAGATAGTTTAATTATTCAATTCGGGCCAGCAGCGAAAAACAAACCGGATGCAACAAACCACAAACCGAACCAGCGGTGAATATGCTCCAATAAGAAAACCCCTGATGATTACTCATCAGGGGCTCCAAAAACCATGGCGTGGTTTTTTATTTTTCCGGTCTATCAACAAACGGAAAAATTATTTTTGTTCTTCCTTGCCTTTTTCAGATTCGTGCAATTCAGAACGTAAGTTTGAAAGAGCCTCAATGTCTCCAAGAGTTGTCTTTTCCATGCTGTCTTTCACCTTCTTCACTGCTTTGTGTGCGGTTTTGTCGGCAGATTTCTTGTCAGCATTGTGGGGTTCTCTTGCAATGTTATTGGCATCTTCGTGAATGCGTGAGTGAGAAACAATGATCTTCTTCCCTTCTTTGGAGAATTCGATCACCTTGAAATCAAGGGTTTCTTCCACCTGAGCCGTTTTTCCGTCTGTCTTTACCAGGTGTTTATTGGGAGCGAATCCTTCTACACCGTAAGGTAAAGATACAATGGCACCTTTCTCATTTGCAGAGATGATCGTACCCGGGTGAACGGAATCAACAGTGAAAACTGTTTCAAACACTTCCCAAGGATTCTCTTCGAGTTGCTTGTGACCAAGGCTCAATCTGCGGCTATCTACATCAACTTCAAGAACGACAACATCAATCTTCTCTCCTACTTTAGTAAATTCGGATGGATGCTTGATCTTTTTGCTCCAGGACAGATCAGAAATATGGATCAGTCCGTCAACACCTTCTTCCAGCTCCACGAATATACCAAAATTAGTGAAATTCCTGACAGTGGCTGAATGTTTAGAACCTTTTGGATATTTATCCAGGATGCCAGTCCATGGATCAGGCATTAACTGCTTGATACCTAATGACATCTTGCGTTCATCTCTATCTAAAGTTAAGATTACGGCATTGACTTCATCATTGACTTTCAGGAAGTCCTGGGCACTGCGAAGGTGCTGCGACCATGACATTTCAGATACGTGAATGAGTCCTTCCACACCCGGAGCAATTTCAACAAATGCACCATAATCAG
>PLXK01000069.1 GCA_003151415.1 Bacteroidota bacterium | reverse complement strand
TGCCTCTTGTGCTTGGTATCGGTGGTAACGACACACGCGAAGTGATCCGGAATCTCGAAGTGTATGATACAACCGGATACAGTGCCATTCTTTCGGTATCGCCCTATTACAACAAGCCCAGTCAACGGGGTATTATCGAGCACTACAAACTTGTTGCGGCCAATTCTCCATTGCCCGTGATTCTTTACAATGTTCCCGGGCGGACAGCTTCAAACCTTACAGCAGAGACAACACTTGCACTGGCGAATATAAAAAACATCATCGGCATCAAGGAAGCTTCGGGCAATCTTGAACAGGTCATGAAAATCATCAAACACAAGCCGAAGAATTTCATGGTGATTTCGGGTGATGACAACCTCACCCTTCCAATCCTAGGATGCGGCGGTGACGGTGTGATCTCGGTTGTGGCCAATGCCTTTCCGAAAGATTTTTCTGAAATGACACGTCAGGCCCTCAAGCACAATATGAAAGAAGCCCAGCGCTTGCATTACAAACTTACCGATATCACCGAACAGCTTTTTGCCGATGGAAATCCAGGAGGAGTGAAAGCGATCATGGAAATGATGGACCTTTGCAAGGATACCGTTCGGCTTCCTCTTGTACCGGTGAATGACATGGTGAGGAACAAACTGGCTGCCATGCTCAAAGCCTATTGATTTATTTGAAATTTCAAGCAAAGTGCATTACGCGTTCCTGCTGATTAACCTAATCTTTGAATGAAAATGGCCGAACAACTCATTTCCAACATCGGAGGCGCTTTTATTTACTCCGAGAATCCCGAACCTCTTGCCTTCTGGTACCGCGATTGCCTGGGCATAAACATTACAGCCACACCGGATGGAAGCGTTTATTATGCTTCTTTTGATTATACGGATCTTTCTTCGGGCAAAAAAACCTCGGTGGCCTGGAGCATTATCAGGGGTAAGAACCGGCCCAGTCACGTCAAGGAGAAACTGTTTGTGATCAATTACCGTGTTTTTGATTGCGACAAAACGGTTGCTCATCTCAGAAGTAAAGGGATTGAAGTAAAGGGTGTGGAGGTCTATCCCGAAGGGAAGTTTGCCTGGTGCAGCGATCCTGAAGGAAATTTCCTGGAGCTTTGGGAAGATACGGCTATGACGGTTTAACGGTTGTGTCAATAGGAAATTGGCTGATTTTGGGGAAATGATTCCAGTGAACCAAAGGGTTAACAATCCCTTCATTTTCGGTTTTTCTGTTTGACTTGAAAAGTTTAAATTTACGTTTACAGCCCGAATGCATTAAAATCAGCACCCATGGCAGACATTAAACACGCTCTTCACATCAAAGCTCCGGTTTCCAAAGTTTATGAGGCCGTTACCCGAATCGAAGGTTTAAAGGCCTGGTGGACGGGAGAAACCACAGGGGAAGAAAAACAAGGGGGCGTGATTCGTTTCGGTTTCGGACAGACGGGTTTCAACAAGATGAAAATCATTTCTTTGAAAAAAGACCAAAAGGTAGACTGGCATTGCGTGGACGGTTCACAAGACTGGATAGGAACACGCCTGCGTTTTGAACTTTCGGAAGACGGGGAAAAAAACACCCTCCTCAAATTTGAGCAATGCGGCTGGAAAGAGGCGAACGAATTTTACGCTCACTGCAATTATCATTGGGGCTTGTACATGCGCAGCTTGAAATCGCTTTGCGAAACCGGAACAGGCACCCCTTATACAGGAAAGTAACCCTTCTCAAATCTGCTTTTTCAACTTCTTCCAAAGTTTGCGGTAGGTCTCCGAAGCTTCCGCATGGGGATATTTGTGAACGATCGGAGCCATATACTCGCCCATTTTTTCAATTTCGGAGTTGTAGGGAATGGCGATATCCAGGCATTCGGGGTAACTTTTTGAAAACTCAATGATGCTTTCGTTGTGCATATTTTTCCTTCTTTCGTACATCGAATAGAAAGGAAAAAGCTTTTGGGCATCCAGCTTTTCTTCCTTGAAAAAGACTTTCAGCTGTTCATAGGTGCGGATTGACAGAACAGTAGGAATCACCGGCACAAGAATGGCATCCGCATTTTGAAAAATGTTTTCAGAAACAGCCGTGATGCTTGGCGGGCAATCGATGAAAATGTAATCGTAAGTCTTTTTTACCGGACTGAACAATTTCTTCAGCCATTTGTCCGTATTCTTCATGTCATGCAGAAAAGTGTCGAGTTTCCGGTATTGACTGTCTGAAGGCAAAAGATCAAGGTTTTCGAATTCCGTAAGACGGATGGAGTCTTCGATTGTTTTCTGACCGAAAAGGATTTTTTTTGCGCCACCTTCCAGCACGGCTTTTGTATTGAAATAAAAAGTGCTGGCGCCCTGAGGGTCAATATCCACCAATAACACTTTGTTGCCTTCTGCTGCAGCCACGTAGCTCAGGTTCACTGCAGTTGCCGTTTTTCCAACCCCGCCTTTGATATTGTATATGGCTATTATTTTCATTTTTCAAGTGTCAGGTTTGCTGATTCCAATGGGCTTAGGCAGGATAATCAGTTTGCAATGTGCAATTGGCAGCTGGCAAAAAAATAAAACAAAAACAATGCTTTTACTGTTCGAATGTGAAATGTATTTTATCTTTTCAATTGCAAACTGCACATTGCAAATTGCCCACCCCATCTTCGGCTGCTTTCAGCAAATTTATTCATATCCCGATCAAAACAGAAGTGTCCGCCAGTTATTTTGAACAGAAATGCGTATTTTAGAGAGATATCCCTTACCGGAATGTTAAGTCAGTGTTAATTCGCACGAAATTGTGGATATTTTATTATTTAACGTCTTCCTTGCATGAAAGCATCCAGCCAAATCTCTTCGAAGCATTCAAAACAGGTTTCTTATTCGCTTTCCATTGCAAAACCATGTACTGAGAATTGGGAGAACATGAGCAAAATGGAGCAAGGAAGGTTTTGTGAGAATTGCCAGAAACAAGTGCTTGATTTTTCTTCCCTTTCGGATGCGCAAGTGATTGAGACAATCAGCAAATCCAGGGGGACTATCTGCGGACGATTGAGTGCCAGCCAGATGAACAAAACATTTGCCTCTGTTCAGGAAACACCCAGGAATGTTCCTTTTTACAATAAAATTGCCGCCGGGTTTTTGATGCTTGGCTTTTTTGAGAATCAGGCTTTGGCAGCCTCCATGAATAATGAGCTGAAACAGGTTGCCACTCCTGTTGTCTCAAAAGCCGCAGTTCATCCTGAAGAAAGCAAGCAGATAAGCGGAAAAGACACTTTGAAAAATGTGATTGAGGGAGTTGTGAAGGATTTGAAAACGGGGGAAGCCATATCCTTTGCCGTTGCAGGGGTCAGAAATTCCAAATGTGTGGCTGTAACTGACGTAAACGGTCATTTTAAACTTTTTTTGCCGGATAGTTTGTTGAGCGATTCGGTTTTCTTTGAAATTTCCTTTATTGGATACAGGGCTCTTGAATATCGATTTTCTCAGAACGATTTGCCGTTTAAGGGAGAATTCAACATGGAAGTGTCAACGGAGCTCCTCATGACAGTAGGAGCACTGGTCGTAACAAGAAAAGTTACATTTTGGGAAAAATTAAGACACCCGTTTACCTGGAGAAAAAGGTTCTAAAAAGAGTTTGCAATTTGCAGTTTGCAAGGGAAATCAAATCAAGAATTGGGTTACTTTATTTTTAAAGACTTTCTGCTTTTAGTTTTTTTGCCAACTGCCCGCTGCCAATTGCCCACTTCTTAAAAAGAACTAAAAGGCCAGATAATACTCCCTCGTCAGTTCCTTGTATTCTTCGGTATAATCATGCCTTTCATCTTTTTCGATGACGATGGTTTCTTCGGAAAATGAACTTGGAGAATGTTCAAACTGCATCAGGTGCCGTTTTTCGCTTTCCTTGTCGGTTCGGGTACGTACACGCATGAGTTTGCTAAGTTGCAGTCCCCGGTCCTTGGCCAGTTCCCTGAGGATACTTGCTTCCTTGACTGGAAGAATAACACAAAACTTTCCTTTTTTATCCAGCAAACGGATCACACTTTCAAGAAGTTCGTCATATGGAAGAAGATCGGCATGGCGAGCCGTGGTACGTTCAAGTCCCAGGGCTTTGGATGAATCCACAAAATAAGGAGGATTGCTGACAATGAGTTCGTAGCGTGTGGTAGTTTCGTGCGAATAATCTTGCAGGGAATGATTCAGAATACGGACGCGTTCCTTCCAGGGACTGGACAGTACATTTTCTTCGGCTTGCAGACAGGCAGAATCATCGATGTCGATGCCGTCAATAAGGGCTTCGCAACGCTGGGCAATCATTAGGGCAATAACACCGGTTCCTGTGCCGATATCAAGGATGCGTTTGGCCCCATTGGGTTTTACCCAGGCGCCGAGAAGAACAGCATCCGTGCCTACTTTCATGGCACACTTGTCTTGCTGAATGGTAAATTGCTTGAAAGCAAAATGTGGGTTGGACATAAATAGTAGTTACCAATTCAGTATACGTTTTTAGTACGAATAGCTAAGTTAGTACAAACTAATCAGAATGACAAATGGGTGTTGGCGTGCTGGAGTATGGAAGTGTTGATGTTTTTCCTGAAGCCCCCAACACCTCAACACCCCAACACCCCAACACTCGTTATTCTTCCTCATCGTTTTGTCCTTCATTGAGATAAAGATCAATGAGTCCTTCGGGAGCATTTACGGTAACGGTTTTCGCTTCCCTGTTTATTTCGATGATCAGGTCGCTGACTGCGGGAATGAGGATTTCTTTGTGGTCTTTCAGTATCCTGAAAACCTGTTGCATGGGCAGGTCCAGAAGCTCTTCGATGATGCCGATGTCTCCGGCTTGCTGATCAATGGCCTTAAAGCCGATGATCTCGTGGGTGAAGAATTTTTTTTCTTTGGGGGAGGGCAGGGCATCCGAAGCAAGGAAGACCTCTTGGGCAACAAAGGCAGAAGCCGCGCCGGGGTCGTTGATGCCATCGAGTTGAACCAGCAAAAGATTCTTTGTTACGTTGAATGAAAAGGCCGTGACAAAGAAAGGAACCGGTCCGCCTCCGGGGTTGATGAACAGCATTTCGAAGGGGTAGTTCTCAAACAAGGACGGCTCGTAAAGGGAAATGCTCAGTTCGCCCTTAACGCCATGCGCTTTCATGACTTTGCCTGCTTTGTAGTATTTGTCTGTGGCCAATTGTGATGTTTATTTGAAGTTCTGGTTCACCTGTTTATATGGATCTCGTGATTTGATACCTGCTGTTAAAGGAATTCTTTCTTTTTTGCGTGAAGGATTGAGGNNGCAAAGAGCGAGTGCCGAAAGCCTGACCCCGTTCTTCACGGGGGCACGCCCAAATCTAAAACACCTTGAAAATTCTATAAACTAAAAAGGGCATAAAGTTTACCTTCATGCCCTTTCTATCAATCAAATAGGGATTAAGCTTCAGGAGTCGCTTCAGGAGCAGCCTCTTCTGTATGAGCTTCTGCAACAGGTTCGGCAACTACTTCAGGAGCCGGAGGAGGCGTATTCTTGATAACGATGGCCGCAGCTTTGGCTTCGTTTGCTTTCACTTCAGCAGCTAAACGCTTTACGTAGGCCTCTTTCTGAGCACCGCTCAGTTTGTCGACTTTCGCCTGGATCTTGGTATCTTTCTCGGCAAGCCATTTGTTGAATTTTGCATCGGCAGTCTCCTGTGTGATGGCGCCTTTTGCTACGCCGATCTGGAGGTGGTTGCGGAACATAACACCCTTGTAAGAAAGGATAGCACGGCAGGTATCGGTGGGTTGAGCACCGTTAGTGATCCATGTCATGGCCTTTTCGAAGTTCAGGTCAATGGTTGCTGGGTTTGTAGTTGGGTTGTACGTGCCGATTTTCTCGATAAACTTTCCATCTCTCGGTGCACGACCGT
>PLXK01000251.1 GCA_003151415.1 Bacteroidota bacterium | reverse complement strand
ATTCCACCATGCGTTTTGCTTTTTCCAGAACGATGTTTGCAATTTTTACATGGCGTTCGGCGGGTTCATCGAATGTAGAGGAGATTACTTCGGCTTTTACACTGCGGGCCATATCGGTTACCTCTTCAGGTCTTTCATCCACAAGCAGGATGATGAGATACACTTCGGGATGGTTTTCGGCAATGGCATTGGCAATTTCCTTTAACAGATTGGTTTTACCAGTTTTGGGCTGGGCTACGATCAATCCGCGTTGTCCTTTTCCGATGGGTGTGAAAAGGTCTACAATGCGTGTTGAAAGAGAGCTCTTGCTGTGACCGGTGAGGGTCAGTTTTTCATAAGGAAACAAAGGCGTCAGGTGATCAAAAGGAACACGGTCGCGTATATAACCGGGGTCTCTGCCGTTGATTTTTTCTACTTTGATAAGCGGGAAATATTTTTCGCCTTCTTTCGGAGGACGGATACTGCCACATACATTGTCGCCGGTTTTCAGGCCAAAAAGCTTTATCTGGCTCTGGGAAACATAAATATCATCAGGAGAATTGAGGTAATTGTAATCGGCAGAACGCAGGAATCCATATCCATCAGGCATGATTTCAAGAACACCTTCGCTGGAAACGATACCATCAAAATTGAACTGGGTTTCGTTGTTTTTCCGTTCCGGATATTTGGGTCTGGTAAACTCGCTTTTCACATGTTCATCATGTTCTTTCTGCTGTTCAGGACCGAGTTCGTTATTGGCGTGGGGGGGAGAAGGAGGGTCGGTTACAGGAGATACTTCGGCATGTGCCGGGGTGACAACGGCTGCAATTGTTCCTGCCGTTTCTGTAACCTCTGCAGGGGCGAAAAGAGAGGGAACTTCATCCGGTTCTTCTTCCGGCTCTGTATTTTCCATCCTTATTTTCCGGGTACGCTTTGGTTTATCCGAATCATGGCTTCTCGAACCCGACTCTTGTTTTGAGGAGGGGCTCAAAGCCTGCTGATCAAGAATCTTATAAATAAGCTCCTGTTTCTTGAGGGCTTCGTGTTTGGGAATGTTCATCTGCTTCGCAATGTCCCTGAGCTCGCCAACGAGCTTGCCATTCAGTTCAATAATGTCGTACATGTAATAAGAATTGTATTAGGTTGAATAAGAATTTTATTTGAAAAAGGATTGTGTTTAAGAAGAAGAAATAAGAGGGGCGTTTGAAATTAAACTATGAGAAATTTCGAATTTTGTATAGAACGAGAAGATTCAATTTGAATAGGAGGGCGTTTCACTAAGTTCATTTTGATTTTAAACCCTGTCAAATCCGACCCTTCATTCGAGAATTGTTAGGCAATATTACGAATTATATTTGAAATCCAAATTAATTTCGAGGATAATAATCCTTTTGAAACAGGCTTTTGTCGGTCAATAAACGGCAGAATGGTCATAATCCTGCAAATTGCCAGCCGAACTTTACCAGGAAAAAGATTGGGGCCAATTAAAACAGAAATGCAATTCTGTGGGTTTTAGGAAACGGATCATCGCAGACCCAATTCAACCACTTCCAGGTTCTGTATATCGCCCGCATCCAGACTGAACCGGACAAGGGTCTTTATCTGATGAAAACCGTGTATGCCTGCCGCCCCGGGGTTTATGTGAAGCAGGTTGTGCTTTTTGTCGTACATCACCCGAAGGATGTGCGAATGACCGCAAATAAATAATCTGGGCCGGGTCTCTTCAATGATTTGCCTGACTTCCGGTATGTATGTCTCCCGCGATTTGTCCGTGGCCGGATACCCTCCGATATGGGTGATGAATACGCTCACTTCTTCGCTCACGAAATGCAGGTTCTTGGGGTATGTTGTGCGGATATCCTGACCATCGATATTGCCATAAACCGCTCGCAGGGGTTTTATCTTTTGAAGTTCTTCACAGACTTCAATGGTGCCGATATCTCCTGCATGCCAGATCTCATCACATGTTTCCAGATATTTGAACAAGGAAGGATCAAGGAAGCCATGTGTATCTGAAAGAAGAGCAATTCTTTGCATGGACAAATTTAACCGATTAAAACAGACCGGCGAAACCTGAAGGCAAATGGATGTTGCCTGGTTAATGCGATGGTTTCTTTTTTTGCCGCCTGCCGACCGACCCTTGCAGATTGACCTTAGGTTTCCGTCATTAATCCTTAACTTTGCCTCTCAATCAAAACCTGTGCAACGTTACTTTCTTCAACTCGCTTACAAAGGTACCCAGTATCATGGATGGCAGATTCAGCCCAATGCGCAAAGCGTTCAGGCTGTACTCGATGCGGCCCTGACTAAACTGCTCAGGGAGCCCAAATATACGTTAGGTTGTGGAAGAACAGACACAGGCGTTCATGCCCTTGATTTTTTTGCCCATTTCGATTCTGAAAAAACAGAAGCCATCGCCAGCCCAGATTTTATCTATCATCTGAATTGTGTTCTTCCTTTTGACATCGCAGCAAAAAGGGTTATGAAAGCAAGGCCCGATGCTCATGCGCGTTTTGATGCCCTGTCCAGAACATACCAATATCAGATCAGTTATATCAAAGACCCCTTTGCCATAGACAGAGCGATGTTTTGCAGGAACAACCTGGATGTGGATGCCATGAAACGGGGTGCTGCCATCCTTTTTGAGTATTCGGATTTCGGATGTTTCAGCAAAAATCTGACGCAGGTCAAAACGACCATCTGTAAACTCATGGATGCAAAATGGGATATCACAGCCAATGGTTTGCAATTTGAAATCACGGCCGACCGTTTTTTGCGCAACATGGTCAGAGCCATTGTAGGAACACTGCTTGATCTGGGCAAAGGAAAAACAACCGAAAGTGACCTGCGGAGGATCATCGAAGGGAAAAACCGTTGCCACGCCGGAGCTTCTGTGCCTGCAGGCGGACTGTATCTGTACCGTGTTATTTATCCACCGGAAATATTTGAAGTATGACGGAGTCTAAAAAAGCCCTCAGCGGAAAGATTTTCGATCTGGACCAATTGAGAAAAGTCTTTCGTTTTGTCAGGCCCTACCGGAAAACGTTTTATACGGCCATCTTTTCGACAATTGCCTTGTCGCTGCTTTCAATAGTCCGGCCCTTGCTCGTGATGCGAATCATGAACGATTACATCATTCCCAGGGATGCCCAGGGTCTGGGTCACATGGCTGTTCTGATTACCCTCATTCTGGTTGCCGAAGCGTTGCTTCAATTCGCCAATACCTATATGGCCAATTGGCTCGGTCAGAATATCATCCGCGACATACGCACCTATCTGTTCCGGCACATCACTTATTTTCGTCTGAAATATTTTGACCGAACGCCTATCGGTACGCTGGTTACCAGGGTCGTTTCGGATATTGAGGCCATTGCCGATATTTTTTCTCAGGGCTTTATTGTCATTCTTGGAGATATACTGACTCTGGTTGTTTTTATTGCGGTTATGCTTTGGGTAAACTGGCAGATTGCCCTGGTTGTGATGATTTCAATTCCGCTGCTTCTCGTTGCCACCTGGATATTTAAAAATGCGATCCGTTCCACATTTCAGGATGTGCGTACACAGGTTGCCCGTTTGAATGCTTTTGTTCAGGAGCACATCACCGGCATGAAAATCGTGCAGATTTTCAACCGCGAAGAAAAGGAAATGGAGAAATTCCGTTCCATCAATGCCGCTCACCGCGACGCCAATATCCGCTCTATTTTTGCCTATTCCATTTTCTTTCCGGTGGTCGAACTGCTTTCGGCGCTGTCGCTGGCCCTGTTGGTGTGGTATGCCGGACGGAAAATGTTTTCAGGTAAAATTGACTACGGCGAAGTGACATTTTTTGTCATGCTGATTTACCAGATGTTCCGTCCCATACGCATGCTCGCCGACCGCGTCAATACTTTGCAGATGGGAATTGTTGCTTCCGAACGGGTGTTCCGGATCATTGACAGCGAAGAAAGAATGGATACCCAAGGGAAGGAAGATGCCTCTTTTCTGCTTGGTGAAATCGAATACAAAGACCTCTGGTTTGCCTACGTAAACGAGGAGTATGTTTTGAAAGGGATTTCATTCATTGCAAAACCAGGAGAAACCATTGCCCTTGTGGGAGCAACCGGGTCGGGCAAATCGTCCATTGTCAATCTGCTGAATCGTTTTTATGAATTTCAGAAAGGAACAATTGCCATTGACGGAAAAGACATCCGTGAATATGAATTGTTCTCGCTCAGAAAAAGCATCGGGGTTGTACTTCAGGATGTATTTCTTTTTTCAGACACCATAGCCAATAACATCACGCTCAACAATCCGGATATCTCCTTGTCTGAAGTGATTGAGGCTTCCAAAGCCATCGGTGCTCATGAGTTCATTGAGTCGCTTCCCGGAGGATACGATTACAATGTGCAGGAACGCGGCGCTGTATTGTCGGTAGGACAGCGCCAGCTGATTGCCTTTATCCGGGCCTACGTATATCAACCCCGGATTCTCATTCTCGATGAAGCCACCTCGTCTATTGATACCGAATCTGAAATACTCATCCGCAAAGCAACCGAAAAACTCACCGAAGGACGCACCTCTGTCATCATCGCGCATCGCCTGGCCACCATCCAAAAGGCAGACCGGATAATCGTGATGGATCATGGCCGCATTGTTGAAAGCGGGAAACACCAGGAGCTGCTTCGTTTAAACGGACATTACCGGAGGCTGTTTGAACTGCAGTTTAAGGAAGAGGATATTGTGGGATAGAAGTTCCCTCATTTTCCAAAATCAGAAATGAATGAAGGGCTGTTCCCTTACACCGTTTCGGGAACTACCGGCAATTCCGTCTTTTCGTAGACATTGAGCAGATTCAAGTCCTGAATGGTTTTTCCGCTTTCGTCGAAGCTGAATACACTGGTGAATTTGGCTCCATATACCGTATCAAAAGATTTGTAGGAATAGCGCGCATTCACCGTCTGGGAAAAGGTGTCATCAAAACCCGTAAAAAGAATCATGAACTCCACATCGGCTTCTTCCAGGTCTTTTTCGTTAAAGCCATAAATCGGACTTGATTCGGTGATGATGTGATTGATTGTCCAGGTCATTGGGAAGAAATTGATTTTTTTTACTTCCAGTTCGAGCGGGTGGAAACGGCGGATCTTGCTTCCGTTTTCTTCTTCGAGCATAGCCACGCTCAGCCGGCATTCCACGTCGATAAGCTGTCCGTTTCTAATCTGATTGGCAAGACGGAACTGGAAAGCCGTGCCGTCCTTGAAAGGTGCAACGATTGCATTTTTGCTGAACAATATTTTGGCAATGGGTCTTGAAAACCGACCGTAAAGCAAACCGGTGATCAGGGCAAATCCCAAAACGCCAAAAAGAGCTTCCAGGGAAGCAATGGCATTCATAATGTGGTTGCCCGGACTCAAACCGCCATAACCTACCGTAGTGAGGGTCTGCGCACTGAAGAAAAAACCATCCATGAACTTTCCGATTTCTGTGAGCGAGCGGCTTCCGTTCATGTGTTCCATGCCGACCAGATAATAAAGCGAGGCAAAGATTGAATTCATCAGAGCGAAATAAGCCAGAACGATGGTGTTGAACCGTCTCCAGGACATGCTGATCAGGTGGTGATAAATACTGGTGGAATCCCACACAGAGATCTCCTTGCGCCGGATGTTGAATGATCCGTCGGGTTTGATGAAACGGGTGTTGCGGTCAATCACCTTGTTTCCAAAGCCAAGTTCGTCGCCTTGCCTTTGTTTACGGTTTCTTTGAAGATTCATTTGAACTCAATTTGATATGACAGGAAGACTTTGGCCGAAGCGTGTGTCTCAGACCCGGGTTTTGGCAGCGACTTTCCCTTTCAGATATTTGGCGGTATACGATTTCTTGCATTTCAACAGATCTTCAGGCGTTCCCTCAAAAAGAATTTCGCCACCTTCATCACCACCATCGGGACCGAGGTCGATGATCCAGTCGGCACATTTAATCACTTCGGTATTGTGCTCAATGACAATCAGTGAATGTCCCTGGGCTATCAATGCGTTGAAGGCAATGAGCAGTTTGCTGATGTCGTGGAAATGCAAACCTGTTGTGGGCTCGTCGAAAATGAACAGGGTAGGGACGGCGTGGGAGCCCAGCCCGATAAAGGAAGCGAGTTTGATCCGCTGAGCTTCGCCTCCGCTTAAAGTGCTTGACGATTGCCCCAGGTGAACGTAGCCCAGACCCACGTCGGCCAGAGGCTGAAGTTTGTGTATTATTTTCCGTTCGAAGGAACCGCCTTTTTCGGCACCTGAGAAAAAATGGATGGCGTCTTCCACTGTCAGGTCGAGAATGTCGGCGATATTTTTTTCGCGATACATCACCTCAAGAGTTTCGGATTTGAACCGTTTCCCGTTGCAGGCTTCACACGTCAGATGTACATCGGCCATGAATTGCATTTCAATGACCACTTCACCTTCCCCTTCACAAATTTCACAGCGCCCTCCATCGACATTGAAAGAAAATTGTGCCGGCTTATAGCCCCTTGATTTTGAAAGAGCCTGATCGGCATACAGGGCTCGGATTTCATCGTATGCTTTTACGTAGGTAACCGGATTCGACCGCGAAGATTTGCCAATGGGATTCTGGTCGATCATCTCGATGGCCTGCACCTTGTTGTAATCTCCGCCCAGTTTGTCGAAAACGCCGCTCTGCTCTCCGTATCCGCCGTGTATTTTTTTCAGGGCAGGGTAGAGCACACGTTTTACAAGTGAGGTCTTGCCCGAACCACTGACACCGGTGACTACGGTTAGGGTATTCAAAGGAAAACGGACATCAATATTTTTCAGGTTGTTTTCAGAAGCGCCCTTGATTTCAATGGATTGGCTCCAGGTTCTTCTTTTTTCGGGCACCGGAATAGTCGCTTTGCCGGTGAGGTATTTGGCCGTCAGGCTTTCGCTGTCTGCTTCAAGAAATTCGTGGGTGCCTTGAAAAACAACACGGCCACCCAGTGTTCCGGCGCCGGGACCGATATCGATGATCTGATCAGCGGCCCGCATGATTTCTTCGTCGTGTTCAACGACAATCACCGTATTGCCCAGATCGCGAAGCGACTTCAGTACTTTGATCAGTCTCTCTGTATCGCGAGGGTGCAGACCGATACTGGGTTCGTCAAGCACATACATGGATCCGACAAGGCTTGATCCCAGTGAAGTGGCCAGGTTGATGCGCTGCGATTCACCGCCGGNNCGCCTCCGGACAAGCTGTTTGACAGCCTGTTCAGGGTCAGGTAGCCCAGTCCCACATCACTCAGGAATTGCAGCCGGCTGATGATCTCGGTTAAGATCCGTTTGGCGATAATGCTTTCGGACGGGTTTAATTTGATGTTCTGGAAAACCTGCAGCGACGTTTTGATCTGCATCAGTACGACTTCATTGATCGAAAGGCCGTCTATTTTTACGTACGAAGCATCCTTGCGAAGTCGGGTTCCTTTGCAGTCGGGACAGGTCGTTTTTCCGCGGTAGCGCGAAAGCATGACCCTGTATTGGATTTTGTAACTCTGTTCTTCNNATTTTTCCACTCACTCATCTTTTCGCCTTTCCAGCAGGCAACCGCATCTTCATAGATACTCAGACTTTTGTCGGGAATAACCAGATCCTCGTCAATACCGATAACACTGCCGAATCCTTCGCAGAGTTTGCAGGCACCAATGGGGTTGTTGAAGCTGAAGAAATGCAGGCTGGGCTCCTCGAAGCTCATGCCGTCGAGTTCGAAACGGTTCGAAAAGCTTTGCGATGTTTTTGTATCCGACAAATACACGATGCATTCGCCTTCTCCTTCAAAAAAGGCCGTTTGCACCGAATCGGCTATGCGGTTGTCACTTTCTTCTTCCGAAGGACCGGCAGTAATACGGTCGATGACAATAAGGATAGGCGTTTTGTCAGAAAATTTCTTTTCGAGGTATTCATCGATACGCAGTACTTCTCCTTTTACAATGATCCGGGTAAACCCCTGCTGCATTAAAATTTCAAGTTGACGCCGGAGTTCTTTGTCCTTGCTTCTTTTAAGCGGAGCCAAAAGCATGATGCGCGTACCAGCCTTGTAGGTGCCGATGTGTTCGACAACATCGGTAACTGTATCTCTTTTCACCAGTTTGCCGGAAACAGGGGAGATGGTGTGCCCGATCCGGGCAAAGAGCAGTTTGAGGTAATCGTATATTTCGGTTGATGTACCCACGGTAGACCGGGGATTTCTGGAATTGACTTTTTGTTCGATGGCCACGGCAGGAGAAATTCCTTTGATCCAGGTTACTGCCGGTTTTTCGATTTTCCCTAAAAATTGCCTCGCATACGAAGATAAACTTTCGACATAACGTCTTTGTCCTTCTGCAAAGAGTGTATCAAAGGCAAGTGAAGATTTTCCAGAACCGCTCAGTCCGGTAATGACCACAAAACGATTGCGTGGGATAGCCACGTCAATATCCTTCAGGTTATGAACTCTTGCACCTTTGACAATGATGTAATGCTTTGCATTCAGTAATTCGAGAGCAGGTACAGCGATAGTTTCCATCCTTTTTTTCCAATTGCAAAATTACGCATTCTGAGCCTCATCAATAGAATTCAGGATTGTTTTTATCTCCCGATGAGCCATTTCCTGTACTGTAGTCTTTTTTTGCTTTTCTTATCTGTTCTGAAACCCTTGCAATTCAATGCGATGACACATCAAAAGGATTCCTCTGAGTCTGGTTTGTTTATCCGGGATATGGGGTCCATTCATAAAAAAACAGATATTTCGACAAATATTTGCAGAATAGGTTCTATTCCCTATATTTGTTCCAGAAGATTTGAATGGTTATTGTTCGGTTGTGAATATTTAACACCGATGAGAACCTTTTTTAAAGTGTTGCGTACAAAGTAACATATCCTTTTTTATCAATTAACTGGTCCCGGCTCAAACCGGACATAAAACCGAAAAACATAGCAAAACTCTACTTTTAAATTAAGCGTTTCAGACTTAAACTTAAAAAAAGGAGGCAGCTATGGATTTTCAAAACCTTTCCGACCAGGAATTAATCGTATTGTTTCAGAATGGGCAAGAAGCCGGCTTAGGTGTACTGGTGACACGTTACAAACGAAGAGTTTTTTCCTATCTCTACCAAAAAACCAATGACCGCGAATTGTCCAACGATTTGTTTCAGGATACATTCATTAAAGTCATCAATACGCTCAAGAAAGGAACGTATAAGAATGAGGAGAAGTTTCTCCCCTGGGTTACCCGCATTGCCCACAATGTCATGATCGATTATTTCCGTAAGTCGTCCCTTATGCCAATGAGTCATGGCCATGATGATTTTGATGTATTCCGTTCGGTAAAGAAAGAAGACAGCATCGAACAGAAAATGATGAAGTCGCAGACCTACGACGAGCTCATTTTGTTGATCAAACGCCTTCCGAAAGAGCAAAAACAGGTTTTGGTCATGCGTATTTACGGAGACAAAAGTTTTAAGGAAATAGCCGAGAAAATGAATGTCAGCCTGAACACCTCCCTGGGCCGCATGCGCTATGCCTTGCTGAACCTGCGTAAAATGATAGAGGAAAAACAGCTGGAAATCAGCTAATAAGAAACAATTTAAGCGGCAGGCCTTTGCTATTCCTGCTGAAACGCAATACCAACATCAGATCAGACGGCTGCAAGGCTGTCTGATCTGCTTTTTTCAGCCCAATTCATCCCCAAGGACTTTTCCACATCTCCAGGGGCCAATTGCATTCTTAAAAATAATTCCTCCCTTTTACACAATATTCATAATCCGGCCTCGTTTTATAGGTAATTCGAATCCAAAGAATGCCAATCTTGTTCCTTAAACCTAAAAACAGAAACCCACACCAATCCCCTATGAAGAAAACCTCTACTCTTAAGAATGCGGAACCCAAAGCGAAATCAAGAGCCAAATCCGGTTCTGATCACAAAAGTTCCGAACCCGGTGCCTTCTACGAACCGGATGCACAGGCGATCAGCAACATTCTCAATTATTCCAAGGCCCTGAGTGTTAAAAAATCGAAGCTTATGAATCATATTCTTTTAATGAATAACTGAGTTCCTTCAAATCCATTGAAAACCCATTCAGCCCTTTCTCTGAATGGGTTTTCTGTTTTGCCTTGCCAAGCCCCTTTCACAAGCATGTGCATGTTCACTGTTCGTTTCTGAATTGGGGTTTTCCTGCTTCCGGGGATCTATGGGGCTGCAGCAGGATTCGTTATCTTGCAGGAAAGGATGCAAAAATGATGCGTACCTTTGTTTTTCTCACTCAAAAAAGATCTTGGAAAAGCATATTCTATCGAAATCAACTTTTATCAGGGGGCTGCAGTGCCGGAAATCTCTGTTTCTGTACAAAAATTACATTCATCTCAGAGATCCCTTAAGCACTGAACAGAAAGCGCTTTTCAACCGGGGCAGCAATGTGGGGCTGTTGGCCAGAGATCTTTATCCGGGTGGAACGGATGCAAGTCCCGCACATCCCAAACGTTTTTCGGAAAGTGTTGAAAAGACCCGCAGTCTTATCGAAGCAGGTGTGGAAGTTATTTACGAAGCGGCTTTCCAATACGACCGGGTGCTTGTTGCTCTTGATATTCTTGTTAAAAAACAGGGAAAATGGCACGCATATGAAGTAAAAAGCTCTTCGCGCGTTTCCGCCACTTATATTCTCGATGCCTCGCTTCAATATTATGTGATCAAAAATGCCGGTATTGTTCTGGAAGATTTTTCCATTGTTCATCTCAACACCAATTATTCCCGTCAAGGTAAGCTGGAGTTGCACAAACTTTTCTCCACCGTCAGCGTCATGAAAGAAGCTGAAAAGAACATGGGGATGGTGCAGGAAAAAATTGCGTCTGAAAAGGAAACACTGGAATTGCCCCAGGTGCCCGATGTGGCTATCGGCGAGCACTGCTTCAGTCCGTACCACTGCGATTTTATGGGACAATGCTGGACGAATGTCCCCAAAGATTCGGTTTTCAACCTGAGCGGTTTGCCCAAGTCGGATTTGTTCAGCATGTATAACTCCGGGGTGAAGCGCATTTCGGAAATCAAATCTGAAAATACGCTTAGCCAGGACGTGAAAAGACAGATCGAAGCACTGACAAAAAATGAGGCCATCATCAACAGAAAGGGCATTGCCGATTTTCTGGCATCGCTGCAGTACCCTTTGTTTTTCCTGGATTTTGAAACCACAATGCCTGCCATTCCTTTGTATGAGAATACAAAACCATATGAGCATCTTCCCTTTCAGTATTCGCTTCATTATAAAAAGGCGCCGGGGGCAGAACTTCAGCATTTTGAGTTTCTGGCCGAAACCCATGAGGACCCGCGCAAGGCTTTTCTGGCCAGTCTTTTGGAACATACCAAAAGACCGGGTGATATTCTTGTGTACTACGCCACTTTCGAACGAAGTGTATTCAACAGCCTGAAAAAAGAATTCCCTGAATTTGGAAAAGAGATTGATCTGCGGCTAGCCCGCATCCGCGATTTGATTGTTCCTTTCCGGGATAAGCTCTATTACCATCCGGCAATGAAAGGATCATCCTCGATCAAAAATGTGCTTCCGGCTCTGGTTCCTGGTTTTTCATATGATTCGCTGGTCATTGGCAATGGAAATGTGGCCATGACCGTTTATGAACAACTCCGTACGGAAACAGATATTTTCCTTCAGCAGGAGAAAAGAGAAAATTTGCTGGCGTATTGCGAAATGGATACCCTGGCCATGGTGAAAATTCTCGAAGTGCTTGAAAAATCGGCGCTGTGATGCCGATCGGACGGATTTGAAATCAGTCTCCCCTGCGCCGTTCATCCCTTTTCCGGATCCCGTCCAGAACAGATGTCACCACCGAGAGAACAATACTGAACCACATGGCACTCCAGAATCCTTTGACGTGAAAGCCTGTGACGATTTTTGCGGCCAGCAGAATGATCAATGTGTTGATGACAAGAAGAAACAAACCCAGAGTATAAACGGTAACCGGAAGCGACAAAAGAACCATAATGGGTTTCAGAAAAGAATTCAAAAAGGCCAGAACGATGGCTACAATCACTGCGGTTTCGAAGTTGTCTACCTGCACCCCGAGAAAATACCCTGTGATGAGTATGGCAAGGGTTGAAATGAGTGTCCGGAGTATGAAATTCATGATCCAAAAATAAGCAATAGTTTTGGAAAGCATTCCCTCAAAATATCCGCCGGTTATTTTTTTTCCTTTGGAGAAAACCCCCAACCCAGATAAATACCACCGACCAGACTCAGCGGTGAGCCGTAATAGCCGTCTTTGCTAAGATCCATCGGAACAGGATATCCCGTTGCATAATGTCTTTCGGCCGTAATCTTTTTATAACCCAGTCCCAGGTAGTAATCTACTACAAATCCTCTTCCGTTTTTTCGGATTTGCTGGAAGCCATAGATGGCGTTGATGTTGCAATTGGTAAACCCCACATAGTTGTTCCGGGCCATGTAGTTGTAAGTCTGGCCGATGCCTCCTGTACTGAACTGAATCAGCGGGGCGACATAAAATCCTTTTGGGGCAAGACGCTTTTTCTTGGAGAAATAATATTTACAGGCAAACTGCAATTCAACACCTTTTGCAAGAAACGATATGGTATGATAGGGTTGCGAAAGCTGTTTGCCAATGAAATAAAGGGCAGGGCCTTCTCCAATCTCAGAAAACCCAAGCTCGATTGCTGTTTTTTTTGAGAGAGGCGTTTCAAGAAGAAATCCGTAAGCGGAAGTGAGCAGGGGAATTGGGCCGGAAATCATATGCCCCGGACATGTTTTGAGTATCAGGATTTCGCGCTCGGGGTTGTATTCCTTCTGCGTTTGTGAATGGGCTGAAAGACTCAAAGCAAGAAACAGAAGGAGGGGCAAGCCGTTACATTTCATTGCACATGGAATGGATAAAATCTGTCGTTTCAAGCCTGAATTATATCTGGTATCGGGGAGCAGGCGCTATTCCCTGTGAAGAAAATTCGCCGCGCATGAATTTGTGGTAACCTGTAATGGCAATCATGGCCGCATTGTCAGTACAATACTCAAATTTTGGAATAAAGAGGTCCCAGCCCATTTTTGATGCCTGCTCCTGCAAAGCGTTTCTCAGACCCGAGTTGGCGGAAACTCCGCCCGCCAATGCAATGGTGCGGATGCCTGTTTGCCTCGACGCGAGAATGAGTTTATCGGTCAGAATACTGACAATGGTGTGCTGGATGGAAGCGCATATGTCGTTCCTTCGTTCCTCCACAAATCCTGAATCCAGCCTGAGCCGGGCTTCGATAAAATAAAGAAATGAAGTTTTGAGACCGCTGAAACTGAAATTCAGATCGGGGATGCGGGGATGAGGAAAACCAAATGCATCGGGGTTACCCAGTTTTGCATACTGATCAATGAGCGGGCCGCCGGGATAGGGGAGTCCGATTATTTTTGCCGCTTTGTCAAATGCCTCTCCTGCTGCATCGTCAATCGTTTCGCCAATAATGTGCATTTCAAACAGGTCATCGACCCTGACGATTTGTGTATGCCCGCCCGAAACGGTCAGGCATAGAAACGGAAAGGCAGGAACCGCCTTGCCTTCTTCCCTGATGAAATGAGCCAGAATATGGGCCTGCATGTGATTGACTTCAATCAGCGGTATTTGCAGACCCAATGCAAAAGCTTTGGCAAAAGAAGTGCCCACTAGAAGAGAGCCCATCAGACCGGGTCCTCTGGTAAAAGCAATGGCACTGAGGTCTTCTTTTTGAATGCCTGCCTTTTTAATGGCCGTGTCTACCACGGGAAGAATATTTTGCTGATGAGCGCGGGAGGCCAGTTCGGGAACAACTCCGCCATATAACCGGTGTACTTCCTGTCCGGCCGTGACGTTCGAAAGCATAAATTCACCCCTGCTCACTGCCGCAGAAGTGTCGTCGCAGGAGGATTCGATACCGAGAATGAAAATAGGCTCTTTGGCCATATTTTTGAGTAATTTTGTGAATAAACATATGCCAATGACAATGGCCTGTTAATACAACAATTTGCTTCGCTCAATTTGCTCCCAAGGAGAAAAAAGGAAAAGAAATGAGGGCCCCTTCGTTGCCGGTTCAAAGCCTTTTTTCTTTCATTGACAAATGGCCAAAGCATGCAGGCGATTGCAATTTGTCTTTACTAATTCTTCAAAAGTATCAAAAAACTAGGTAAAATATTGTTTTATACAGCAGGGGTTATCTTTCTGCTGTTGCTTGGTGCATATCTGCTTTTGTCCACGACAACGGTTCAGACCTGGTTGTGTAAAAAAGTAGCCTCCAGTTTGTCCGCCAAATTGAAGACCAGGGTGGAAATCGGCAGGGTTGATTTTGCATTCATCAAGACCCTTGTGCTCGAAGATGTATTTATCGGCGATCAGCACCAGGATACCATCCTCACGGCACACAAACTGAAAGTGGATATCTCTTATTTCGGGTACAGCGATCAATGGCTTGTTCTTGATGATCTGAGTCTGGTTAATGCCAAAGTGAAGATGATGAAACATCCGGGCGAGCACGATATGGCTTATACATTTCTCATCGATGCCTTGTCCTCGGGCAAAAAGGAAGATGCCAGTAAGCCGAAGTCGATCTGGAAAATAGACCTGAATACAATCAATTTGACCAATATTGAGTTTATCTACGATTATAAACACAATACGGATACAAGTTGGGGGATGAATTACCGCAATATCCGGGCAACGAGTGTCAATGCACGCTTCTCGGGCATCAAAATACATGGAGACACCATTCATGCGGAAATAGAATACCTCTCTGCCAGGGAACGTTGCGGCTTTATACTCAAGAGTCTGTCGGGTGTGACAGAGTTGAGCATGCACGGCGCCGAATTCAAGGACCTGAAAATAGTTACTCCCGAAAGCGAAATCAACACATACGCGCTTTTCAGTTACCGCGATCCGGTCAATATTCAGGATTTTGTGGACAGTGTGAGATTGAAAGTGGTGCTGGCTCCTTCCACTCTGGAAATGGATGACATTTCTTATTTTTCATCCGGACTACGGGGCATGCACCAGAAGCTTCAGCTTAAAGCCGGGACGATTTCGGGCAACATAGCCAATCTGAAAGGGAAAGATTTGAATATTGAATTTGGAAAGAACTCACATTTCATCGGCGATGTCAGCTTTCAGGGCCTGCCGGACATTGATCAGACCTATATCGTTTTCAAGGCCAGGGACGTGGCGACCAACTTTCAGGATCTGGAACAGGTGCCTTTGCCTCCGTTTTACAAAGGAGAACGCCTGCAGCTGCCTCCCAATTTTGCCATGCTCGGCGCCGTTCATTTTCACGGAACCTGGGAAGGTTTTTTCAGCGAATTTGTTGCCTATGGCGAATTTAACACAGCCATCGGAACACTTTCCTCCGATATCTCCCTGCGCACAAACAAGGACAAACGTTTATCCTACAGCGGAAAGCTGACTGTCAAAGATTTCAATATCGGACGTTTTTTCTCCATCCCGGGTATGAATAAATTATCGATGACAGGCGAGTTTGACGGACTGGATATGAACAATGCCAATTCTGAAATTGTCATTAAAAATGGTTTGGCTCAGTATCTTGAGCTGAATGATTATACTTACAAGAATATCAAGTTTGACGGTAAATTTTCAAAAAAGGAATTGCGGGGCGGATTGAGCATTGAAGATGAAAATATCAATCTGAGATACAATGGCGTTATTGATTTCAAAGGGAAAAAACCCCTTTTTGATTTTGCCGCCGAAGTCAGGGATGCCAATCTGACCGCCCTTCATTTCACCTCTTCGAAAAAAGAATCGATTCTCAGCGCAAAAGCAGAGGTCAAGATCTCAGGAGACAACATCGACAATATTCTGGGCTCTGTACGCATACTTGGTCTTCGTTATTCGCAGGATAAAATGAGTGCAAATCTTCCGGAAGTAACCATTTCGGCTGTCGAAAACATGGGCATAAAAGCCATTGCGCTGAATTCAGATTATGTCGATGCTTCGGTTTCCGGGCATTTTACTTTTATGGATTTCGGCTCCTACATGCGCAAGCTGTTGGCCGATTATATGCCGGCTTACTTCAGCAATCCCAAAAAGGCCGATAAAAAGCCCATTCCATCCGAAGAATTCTCTTTCCGGTTTGATCTGAAAAACACGGACATGATTTCCAGTTTGTTTTTTCCCGATTTTACTGCAGCCCGGAACACACTTATTACGGGCAGCGTGAATACAAGTACCCGTAACCTCAAACTGGATGCGGAGTCGAAAATGCTGGGCATCTATGGCCGGAGACTGAAAGACTGGACATTTCATGTCAGCAATTCCTCCAATGGAAAACTTGCGGTCTCTACCAGCAGTACGCGGATCTTGTTTAACGATAGCGTAGGCATCGACCGCTTTGTGCTCAATACCACCGAACAAAACGATTCCATACAGGTCAGCCTGAATTGGAAAAACAACACGGTCAAAAAATATTCGGGAACGGTAACGGCAGGGTTGAAAGTTTTTTCACCGGCTTCGATGACCCTTCAGATAAAAAAAGCCGAGATCTTTATTGAAGATTCGGTGTGGAACGAAAACGCACAGAACGGAGTGCGGTTCGATTCTTCAAAAATCATTTTCCACAACTTCGGATTTATGAATCACCTCCAGACCATCAATCTGGATGGAACCATTTCAGAAAGCAAAGATGATTTTCTGACCGTGTTGCTGGGGCATCTGAATCTGGCAAATATCAATTCGGCCATTGGCGCCAGCAATCTGAATCTGAAAGGTCTTATCGACAGCAAAACCGTTGTGTCTGATTTGTATCACAATATGGTTTTTACGAGTACTTCCTCTTTCAAGGGTTTGCAGATCAACAACGATACCATTGGAAACGGTTCGCTGGAGTCTGTCTGGGACATGAAAAAGGAAGGAATTTACCTGCACGGTAATTTCACCCATGACCTTCTTCCCGATATTTTGTTCTCAGGGTATTACTACCCGCGCCGCGAACAAAACAGCCTGGATTTCGAAATGACGCTCAATCAAATGAATATGGCTCTTTTTAAACCTTTTGTAAAAGACTACTGCCGGAATTTTGAAGGACATTTTTCGGGCAGCCTGAGTCTGAAAGGATCTCTGGCCAAGCCCTCCTTAAGCGGAAGCGTTTCGGCAGACGGAACGAAGGTCACTTTCAATTACCTGAATACCAATTATAAATTCAAGGAGCAGGTTATCAGCATAGAAGAAAATGCATTTGTCATGTCCGATTTTGTTATCCTGGATGAATTTGGAAACAAGGCAAGAGTTAAAAACGGCAGACTGACCCATGATCATTTCAAGAATTTCGAACTCAATTTTCCGATAGAGACCGATCATTTCATGTGTCTGAACACCACCGAATCGGATAATCCGGATTATTACGGAACGGCTTTCGTTTCCGGACCGGTTACCATAAGCGGAACAACCGATAACCTGGACATCGAAGCGAATGTAAAAACGGAAAAGGTTTTCGACCGCAAAACCAGCCGGACGCATTACACCAATTTCTTTATTCCTTTGGAAAGCACACAGGAAGTGGCCCAGAATAATTTCATCCGTTTCGTTAAAAAAGATTCATCCCGTCTGAAAACAACTTACAAGGTTGATCTGAATGGCCTTAGCCTGAACTTCAACCTGGAAGTGACCCCTGATGCCAACGTTCAGATGATTTTTGATCAGAAAGTGGGCGATGTAATCAAGGCAAAAGGAGCCGGAAACATTCAAATGAACATCACTTCACTGGGCAAGTTTTCGATGTACGGCGATTATGCCATTGAGAGTGGGGAGTATTTATTTACCCTGAAAAATCTGATCAACAAGAAATTTAAAATAGACAAGGGAGGAACCATTAACTGGGCCGGCGACCCCAAGGATGCAACAATCAATATGAAGGCGGTTTATCAGGTAAGGGCTTCGCTACGCCCTGTTGTGCAAACCGATACCACCGGACGCCGGTATCCGGTGAGTTGTATCATGGCCCTTACCGGAAGTCTGCTCCATCCCAACATAAATTTTGAAATTGAATTGCCTACCGTGGATGAAACCACTCAGCAGGAGGTGAAACGGAATATCAACAACGATCAGGAAGTGAACCGGCAGGTTCTTGCCCTGCTTGTGCTCAATAACTTTGTGGCCCCTGCGGGTCTGGATGCCCAATCCTCGGGAGCTGCTGCCAGTCTGACGACAACCAGTGAGCTGCTCTCCAATCAGCTCAGCAATTGGCTTTCTCAGATAAGCAGCGATTTTGACCTTCGGGTGAAATACCGACCGGGGGACGTGGTGAACCGGGATGAAATGGAACTTGCCCTTTCCACCCAGGTGTTGAACGACCGGCTGACTGTTGACGGCTCGGTGATCAGCGGTGGAACGAACCAGAAAAGCACGAACAACGTGGTGGGTGACGTGAACGTGGAATACAAACTCACCAAAAACGGTAAATTGCGTCTGAAAGCTTACAACAAGACCAATGACAATACCGTTCTGAACGCCGATGCACCCTATTCGCAGGGAATGGGTCTTGCCTATAAAGAAGAATTCAACACCCTTGCCGAGTTAAGGAAAAGGTATAAAGAAAAACTCAGAAAGGTCTTTGGAGGCAAAAAAGAGGATGCCGTGATTCCTGCCACCGATAAGTAGACCCGAAAAGCCTTCTTTTTCGGCCAAATTTTTTTTTCAACTCTTTTTATTCTTCACCAGATCGGAAATCTCCCGTATTCTTCATCCGTCAACCTATTGAACACAGCTGGATTTTGCCGGTCATAGCGGAGGGTGAAGCCTTGCAACAGTGCCTGAAATGTTTTGATTTCCGGCTGAAATAAGCTATATTTGATTTCTATGCCAATTCCGAATTGTTTTTTTTGAGGTATTAAACGCATTTCTCTTTTAACCCAAAACCCAATTTCCAATGAAAATAACAACTACCCTGAATTTACCGTCAGCATTTCGCCTGGGCTTTATCGGCTTATTCTCTTTTGGCGCTTTCTCGCAGGTAATTGCCCAGACGGTTCCCAAGCACGATCATGTTATCATCTGCATGATGGAGAACTATGATTATTCAGAAATCATTGGTGATGTAACTGATTGTCCTTATATAAACGGCCTGACAACCGATCCTTATGGCGCTTTGTTTACCAACTATTTCGCCATTGAACATCCCAGTCAGCCGAATTATCTGGATATCTTTTCGGGAAACAACCAGGGAAACACCAGTGATGTGACGCCCACCAATTATCCTTACACGGTAGCCAACCTCGGAGCTGAGCTTATCGCAAAATCATATACGTTTGGCGGGTATTCGGAAAGCCTGACTTCCGTCGGATCTCAGGCCTCCACGGCCGGGGGGACAAATGGCTATGCCCGTAAACATGCGCCCTGGACAAACTGGCTCGGAACGGGAACCAATCAGATTCCTTCCACAGTACACATGCCCTTTACCAGTTTTCCAACTTCAGCCAATTACAGCACTTTGCCCACCGTTTCTTTTGTCGTTCCCAATCTTGGCGATGACATGCACAACGGCACTGCACCAACCAACAAACAAGCCGGCGACCTTTGGGTGAAAACCAATCTGGACGCCTACATCCAATGGGCAAAAACAAATAACAGCCTGTTTATTATTGTTTGGGATGAAGATGACAACACAGGAGGAAGCAACCAGGTGAATATGACATTTGTGGGGCAGAACGTAAAGGCGGGGAATTACAGCGAGAAAGCGACCCACTACCGCCTGCTCCGCACACTCGAGGATATGTACGGTCTCGGTTATGCCGGTGGCAGTTCAACCGAGGTTCCAATTACGGATTGCTGGAAATCGATTGCCACAGGAATTTCGGCTGTTGGAAATCCGGAGAACTTTGTGCGCGTAGTGCCGAATCCTTTTACCAGCCTTACGGTGATCAAATCTGCAAATGAATTGCGCAATGCCGAACTGAAAATATTCGATGCCCTGGGAAGAGAAGTGGAGTCAATCAAGGAAATCAATGGCTTTCAGATAACCGTTAACCGAAACAATCTGGGATCAGGTTTGTATTATTTTTCAATCCTGCAGGACCAGACTCAGGTTTCAAGAGGGAAACTGGTGGTTGAATAATTCAGAGGAAAATTCAAGCAAAAGAAAAGGGCAGATAAATCAACCGGTTTATCTGCCCTTTTGCTTTTTTGGAAAAAAAAGGATTTGAATTTTAGTCCTTAAATTTCAATGAATGTCCCATCTTATCGCGTTTGGTGGTTAAGTATTCGCGGTTATGTTTGTTGGGTTGTATTTCTATGGAAACGGTATTGACTATTTCCAGCCCATAGCCCAGCAGTCCGGCTCTTTTCTTTGGATTATTGCTCATCAGCAGGATCTTTGTCACGCCCAGGTCACGCAAAATCTGAGCGCCTACGCCGTAATCGCGTTCATCCATTTTGAAACCCAGTTCAATGTTTGCTTCAACAGTGTCCATGCCTTCTTCCTGCAGCTTATAGGCTTTGAGTTTATTCAGAAGACCAATGCCGCGTCCTTCCTGGTTCATGTATACGATTACACCTTTTCCGGCCTTTTCTATCATTTCCATGGAACGATGAAGTTGTGCTCCGCAATCGCAGCGGCAGGAGCCAAAAATATCTCCGGTGAGACAGGAGGAATGCACGCGCACAAGAATGGGTTCGTCTTTGTCCCATTTGCCTTTGACAAGGGCCAGATGTTCCTGGTCTGTGGTGGTTTGTTTATAGGCAACCAGGTCGAAATCGCCCCAGGCTGTGGGTAATTTTACTCTTACCTGTCTTTCAATAATGGTTTCCAGACGAAGGCGGTATTCGATCAGATCCTTGATGGATACAATTTTAAGATTGAACTTTTTGGCGATTTCAACAAGCTGCGGCAAACGGGCCATAGTCCCGTCTTCGTTCATGATTTCAACCAATGCCCCGACAGGTTCAAAACCGGCCAGCCGGGCAAGATCGATGGTGGCTTCGGTATGTCCGGCTCTTCTCAGTACGCCGCCTTTGACTGCTTTCAATGGAAAAATATGTCCGGGTTTCCCAAACTCTTCGGGTTTCACCGAAGGATCTATCAATGCTTTGATGGTTTTTGAACGGTCGCTTGCAGATATGCCAGTGGTGCAGCCGTGACCCAGCAAATCGATGGAAACGGTAAAAGGCGTGGTGTGGATGGAGGTGTTGTTGCTTACCATCATTTCCAGTCCGAGACCTTCGGCAAGATCCTCCATGATCGGTGCGCAGATCAATCCCCGTCCGTGGGTGGCCATGAAGTTCACCACTTCGGGCGTTACGTTCCTTGCTGCGGTAATAAAGTCACCTTCATTCTCACGGTCCTCATCGTCAACGACAATGATCACTTTGCCTTCACGGATATCAAGAATCGCCTCATCGATGGTGTTCAGAACACTTTGCATGGTTTCGGAATTTGAGTACAAAGGTAATGAAAAGAGCCGAAAGAAGGGGGTATTTCCGGTCTTTCGTGGCCTATTATTTAGTACTTTCGCAGCTAAATCCGATACGTTTTGAAACTCTTCCCGAATATTGTCCATGCCGTTATCCGCTGTCTTGAGCAGATTTTTGATGAAAAAAAATACGCCGATAAAGTCATCGAGCGCACGCTGAAATCAAATGCCCGCTGGGGTGCCCGCGACCGCCGTTTTATCGCCGAAACCACTTATGAAATAGTGCGCTACTGGCGCCTGCTTAAAGAAGTGGCAGATGCCAAGGATACCGATCACTGGCTCGTTTTCGGGGCCTGGTGCATTCTCAATGAAGTGGAAATCCCCCAATGGGAAGAATTCAAAGACCTCAAGGCCGACCGGATCCAGAAAACCTATGAGAACCTGCAGCCCATCCGCCGGATCCGTGAATCTGTTCCCGACTGGCTGGATAAAATCGGCGAACGCGAATTGGGTGATAAATGGGAAAGGGAATTGCATGCCCTCAACCAGGAGGCTCATGTCATCATGCGCGTGAATACGCTCAAAACAACCAAAGAAAAGCTGGTGGCCCTGCTCGATGCCCAGGATGTCGAAACCATGCCTATAGAAGGGCTCAAAGATGCGCTGATTCTCAAACAGCGTCAGAATATGTTCCGTGTGCCTCAGTTCAAGGAAGGTTTTTTCGAGATCCAGGATTCTTCCTCGCAAATGGTGGGAGAGTTTTTGCAGGTAAAACCCGGCATGCGTGTCATTGACGCCTGCGCCGGAGCGGGAGGGAAGTCCTTGCATCTTGCAGCGCTCATGGAAAACAAAGGGAAAATCATTTCCCTGGACATTGCTCAGTGGAAACTCGATGAGATGATGAAGCGTGCCAGAAGGGCAGGAGCTTTCAATATCGAACCGCGTCTGGTTGAATCCGTCAAAGCCATCAAACGGCTTGATGCTTCGGCCGATCGTTTGCTGCTCGATGTGCCTTGCTCAGGTCTTGGTGTTCTTCGCCGCAACCCAGATGCCAAATGGAAGCTTTCTTTAGAACGTATTGATGAAGTGAAACATTTGCAAAGCGAGATTCTCCGCAACTATGCTCCCATGCTAAAAGCCGATGGCATGATGGTCTATTCCACCTGCAGCATTTTGCCTTCCGAAAATTCGGATCAGGTCAAAGCCTTTATTGAAGAGCAGGCCGGAGTCTATGAACTTGTTGCTGAAAAGAGTATTCTTCCTTCGACAGGATCGGATGGGTTTTACATGGCTTCGATTCAAAGGAAGAAAGGGTGAGAGATTTCCTGATAAAAATGCAGATTTAGAACATCAGGAACTCGGCCCCGTTCAGATAGATCAATGCCTGGGCTTATTGGTCTTGTCCCGGCACAATTTCATATAATAACGAAACTATAAATGGTCATTTCGGCGCGATACAATGTATGAACGACGTTAACTGATTGTTTAGCCGAAATACAATCTAATAAAAGCACATTGAATCATTTTTTCAGCCTGATTTAATGGAATAGCACGACGTTTTGTCTTTTCCTGGTGAAAGCTTCCTGGGCGATTGAGAAGTTGCGAGAGAATCAGGAGTATTCAAAAAGCACACAGCAAAAAATATCAGTTTGCAAACACCATTCTTTTGCTTTGTACGGCCTTACCGTCAACCATGAGGGTGTACAGATAAATCCCACTTTTCTCAGCACTTTCCTCAAACAACACTTCATTCATTCCTGGTTCCAGTTTAATGGGCATTTGCCTGACCTGCCGGCCATTGTTATCTGACACCGAAATCCAAGCCTTTTTGTAAGTAACAGACTTTGCTACAAACACAGAAATATAGGTTGCTTCATCAAAGGGATTGGGCTTGTTCTGCAGCAATTCCAAGTCTTTTGCAATTTCAGTCAATTCATGCACCCCGGTGAGGTTGGCTGTATATTCGGTGGATGGCAAACTTTCAATGCCGTTGGTATCCACAGACATCACGCTCACATTATACACCGCCGGCGGAAGATTTTTGATGGTATCAACCAAAGTACCCGTGATTGTATATACCGAATCCCAATCGTTGGTTGTGCTGCGCAGGCCGATGCGGTATTGCTTGTAGCCTGTTTGCTTGGTTACCTGGATGCGCAGCGAAGTCAGCGAGGGAGCTGTAAGCTGCATATCTGGTTGTTTGGGACCTATTCCCAGCATGCCGGCCGCATTGCCATTGATCACAGCATTGCGTGCCAGATACGGAAAGTTGACAAAAAAACTGTCAATCACCCCGTTATTCAGTTTGCTGGCGCCCAGGGTGTCGCGAACAGAATGCTGCCTGTCTGAATAGCCCGGGGTGGTTACACTGGCATTGCCATCTTCATTGGCAGAAGTAAAACGCATAGCCGGGTAATTCAATGTCCGGAAAGGAATATGATCGCCTCCGCGACCCGTCCTGTCTTCGGGAGCCATGATGTTGATGATCATAGGCAGGGAAACAAAAGGAAGCAGTTCTTCCTTGTATTCCAGTTTGATAAAGCGGGAGAGTCCTTTGTGTGGCGAATTGAAAGCGCCAAAAGAAAAAAGTCTGACCTGGGTACTGTCCAGATTCCCCGGTCCTGGACAACCTGGAGCCGAAGATGTTTGTCCGCAGATAATGCCTCCGATGACATCGTTGTTGAGTACGGCCTTTATTTTTACGCCCTTTTGCTGGGCATACATGGCAAAGGCCTGTGCCCCGTATAGTCCTTGTTCTTCTCCGATTGTGACCATGAATACAATACTGTGGGCATAACTGTATTTGCTCATCACCCGTGCCAGTTCAAGAACGAGTGCCGTTCCGCTGGCGTTATCTTCCACGCCTTCGGCTTTGCAGGCGGTGTCGCAAACCACTTCACAACGGCTGTCGATATGGCCTTCGATGATGATGATGGATTTGTCGGTTGTATCTGTTCCGGGTAAAACGGCAAAAATATTCCGGTGCTGGGTAATTCCACACACATTAAGCGTGAATTGAAGATAGGAGGGAATCAGACGGTTCTGGTTGGCGCTGCTGTATTGCTGGAATTTCGAAAATACCCATCGGCGGGCTGCACCAATGCCATTGACAGAGGAGAGTGTGTCGGATCCCGTATTGTGATTTCTGAATGTTGCAATTTTGAGAATACTTTTTTTGAGCGAATCGGGAGACACGTTTGCCAGAATTCCCCTGGATATGGTATCGGGCCGGTTTAAGCGTGTTGCGGCCAGGTAAGCGGAAGGATTGTAATTTCCTGCCAGTATTTGCGCGCTGACCGGGTTTGTGCAAAGAATGTTTGTTTGGGCAAACAGAGTAAATGTGAACAGCCATGCAAAAACGAGTGTGATGGATTTTTTCATGGCACTGAGGGTTAGGTCAGAGCAAGGTAGGTTATTTTGTCGGGGGAAAAAACAACAATGACCACGGAGATATGGTTTTCGCAGAAGAGCTGGAGCCCGATCGAACGCAAAGGGGATTTTCCCTTGTCCTCCGCATCGTCGGGGTCAGCTTGTCGTGACCATTTTCTGAATATCTCTATAATCCCCTTGTTAGCTATCAAAAACAGGCTCTCAGCGAAATAGAAAAGGCCGGTTGCTTTGTCTGCCTATCTTTAAAAGTGAAGAAGGAATTCGTTTGATAAAACACAATCTTAAAAAATGATTATGAGAACCCCGGTAAAATTTATGGTATCGCTTGCTATTGGCCTGTTGTTAACAGCGGGCACTCTTTTCGCACAGGAAAAAATGGATTCGACTAAAATCAAGGCCGAAGAAAAGCAAAAGGCGGATAAACAGAAAAAGACAGATGATAAAAGAACAAAGGAAATTCAAAAAGCGGAAAAGAAAGCTGACCGGAAAAAAGAGGAAGTGAACAAAGCTGAAGATAAGGTAGACAAAAGAGAAGATGCTGTCAATAAAGCGCAGGGCAAAACGGATAAAAAAGAGCAGGAGCTTAGGAAATCGCAATACAAAACAGATAAGAAAACGGCAAAGCTGGAGAAAGCGCAAAGAAGAGCCGATAAGAAGAAAGAGGAGGAAAGAAGGGCTGAGAAAAAAGCAGATAGAAAAAAGGAAAAAGTCGAAAAGGAAGATTTAAGAGACGAAAAAGAAAAACAAAAGCAGGCAGATAAAAAGAGTAAAGAAGAAACGGAGAGGAAGCCTCAATAACAGGCAGCAGTCTGATATTAAGGAGTCGTGTTATTTCATTTTCTTTTTTTCGATTTTCTTTACTTTCTTATTTCTGAAAAAACTCCGAAGTTTCCCAAATACATTGTCCTTCACATAAGGCTCGCATTGGGGCAATTCTTCCAGACCCGGGCTTTTTCTGAAAGATCCGTTCAGATAGGCATTGCAGCGTTTGTCGGTTTTGCATTTTTGCATGAACAGGCCCCATATCGGCAAAGCTGTATGTGCGCCCTGTCCGTACATCAGGTTGTTGAAATGCACCGAAGGGCTTTCGGCACCCACCCATACTCCGGCTACCAGACCCGGCGTGAAACCGATGAACCATCCGTCGGCCTGGCTTTGTGTGGTTCCGGTTTTTCCGGCTATTTCTCCTTTGATGGCGTATTTGCCCCTTAAGTCATGGGCCGTTCCTGCATTGACCACACTTTTAAGCATGCCGCACAGGTAAAATGCGGTTTGTTTGCTGATCACCTGCTTTCCTGCTGCCGGTTTATGGGCGCTGTAAATCACCTTCCCGTTTCTGTCTTCTATGCGGGCGATGCACCAGGGTTCGATTTTTTTGCCCCCATTTGCAAAAACGCAATAGGCTTTGACCATTTCCTCAAGACTGATATCGGCAACACCCAGGGCAATGGAAGGAACCGGAAGAATTTCGCTTTCGATTCCCATGCTGTGGGCCGTATGAATGGTGTGGGCAATACCCGCCCTCAGAAGGACCTCGACAGAGACCGCATTGACAGAATTGCTCAGTGCGCCCGTCAGTGAGTATTTTCCCCCGTATTTTCCGTCCGAATTTTCAGGCGACCAGCCTGCATATTCTTCGTAAATGCTTTTCTCGTTGTGAATGTAATCGCAGGGACTCATCCCTTGTTCCAGTGCCGTTGCGTAAACAATGGGCTTGAATGTACTGCCTACCTGCCGTTTGGCTTTGATGTGGTCGTATTGAAAGTAACCGAAATCATCACCGCCAATCCAGACTTTCACTTCACCGTCGGCGGGATCGAGAGCCAGAAATCCGGTTTGCAATAGTTTAGCGCAGTACTTGATGGAATCCATGGGTGAACAAACGGAAGTATGTCCCCCGTCCCAGTCGAAGAGATCCATACCGACAGGGGTTTGAAATATTTTTTCAATGGCAGGCTCGTTCATGCCTTGTTCTTTAAGTGCTTTGTAACGGCTCGTGTTTTTCATGGCCGTTGTAACCAAAGCCGTATTCTTTCCCCAGGGCTCCTGTTTCTTCCAATAGCCATCAAATTGAGTCTGAAGAAAGCGCATGTGTTTTTTTATGGACGTAGTGGCATAGGATTGCATGACCGAATTCAAAGTGGTGTACACTTTCAATCCGTCGGTATAGAGGCTGTATTTTTTTCCTTCCGGGTTTTTTATGGAGTCCAGCAGCGGGCTCAGCAATTGCTCCAAATGGCCGATGAAAAAAGGAGCCGGTCCTTCTCCTGCACCCGAATGTCTGTAATCCAGCTTTAAGGGCGTTTTCTTGAGCGAGTCGGCAACGGGTTGGCGCAGGTAGTGGTGCAGGGCCATGTTGTCGATCACCACGTTGCGGCGGGCCAACGCATTCTCGGGGTGGGTGCGCGGGTTATAATGGGTTGGAGATTTCAACATACCAACCAGAACAGCACATTCTTCAATTTTCAATGAATCGGGCGGACGGTTGAAAAAACGAAGGGCTGCATTTTTGATGCCGTAGGTGTCTTCGCCTACAGAAACGGTATTCAGGTACAAAGCAAGAATTTCTTCCTGAGAATAGACCTTGTTGAACCTTACTGCATGAATGGCTTCCTTGATTTTGTTGACCGGCATGGTCAGAAAACCATGGTCCTGTCTTTTCAGCAGATTCTTGGCCAATTGCTGGGCAATGGTACTTCCTCCTCCTGCATTTTTCTCGCGCATGAGCAGGGTCTTGAAGAACACCCTGAGTAACCCTTTTGTGTCCACGCCGTTGTGTTCATAAAAACGGGCATCTTCTGTGGCAATCAGAGCAGAAACCAAATAACCTGGAATATGCTTGTAGTCGGTGTTGCTTCGGTTTTCCCAGTAATAGCTTCCGATCAATTTTCCGTCAGAAGAATACACGTCGCTGGCCAGATAGTTTTGCAGGTTCTTCAGTTCTTCTCCCGAATAGACTTTGCCGAAAGCGCCGAAATAAACAAAAAGAAAAAAGGTAAAGGGAATCAGACACAACAAGAGCAATCCTGCCAGAGTCCATTTGATAATTTTCTTGAGTTTTGGTGACACGAATTCGATCAGATAAGATGTTTTTCTATCGGGGTTTAATCTCCCAAAAAGCGCAGCGCTTCGGAATTTGCGCCATTAACAGGTGCTTTTTTACCTGCCCATGCCGAGACCCCTGGGTATGATCCGGTTTGACTTGGTAAAATTAGCGAATTCCCGCGAAACAGGAATTATCCCGGCGCAGTCGGTTGAATCCGGTTTTCGGATGCGTGTAAAAGAAATCACTTGCATGGAAATTGTTTGATGCCGGTTCCGGCCACTCCAAAATCTTATGCGCTCAATTCCTCTACGGCCTTGTTGCAGATGGCTTTGATTTTCGCAAAATTGATTTTGATGGTCTGGATGCCGGATCTTGCTTTTGCGAGTTGCTCGGTTTGAGTGAGCTCCGTTCCAATGTGCTTGTCAAGTCCTACAAAAGGCATGGTGGAGCGCATGTGGTGAGCGATGGATTGAATTTGTTCGAAATCGTTTTCCTCAATCGAAATTTCGAGTGTTTCAATTTCCGCCGGGGTTTCGGTGAGAAAAATATCGATCATTTCGGTTACAAATTCAGGATTGCCTTTGGACAAGACCGTGAGGTAATCCAGGTTACTGACTTTGGCAGTTGTGACAGTTGTGTGTGACATGAGTTTAAGATTCAATTGTTTGTTTGAAAAGATGCCTGTTGAGCATCGTGTGTAAATCGGTTTCGTTAATGGGTTTTGAAAGATAGTCGGACATGCCGAAGCTGAGGCATTTTTCTTTTTCTCCCGGAAGTGCATGCGCGGTCATGGCAATGACAGGCAATGTTAAGCCAAGTTCCTTTCGAAGATATTGGGTTGTTTGGTATCCGTTCAGTTCGGGCATTTGCATGTCCATCAGAATCAGATTGTAGGTGTTGGTTTTTAATTTTTCGAGGGCAAGTTTTCCGTTGGTGGCCAGATCGAACTGAAAACCCCATTCTTTGAGCATATAGCCGGCTAATTTCTGATTGAGCAGATTGTCCTCAACCACCAGAATACGCATTTTGCTCATTTTTTCTGGAGAAACCATAGCGGGTGGATGAATAACGGTTTCTGCTGCTTTGGCCGGGGCCGGTATATATGGAATGGTTACTGTAAATGTGGATCCCTGGCCTTTAACACTTTCCACCGTTACGGTGCCTTTTTGCAATTCAACCAGTTTTTTGACGATGGACAGGCCAAGCCCGGTGCCTCCAAATATGCGGTTGGTTTCTGATTTTGCCTGTGTAAAACGTTCAAATATTTCCGAAATCTGGTCTTCAGGAATACCGATGCCGGAATCCCTGATACGGAACTGAATAAAGACCTTGTTGCTCTCTTCCTTCAAGGCGCTCACGTGAATGTCGATGGATCCTTCTTTGGTAAATTTCAATGCATTGCCAATGAGATTGATTAAAATCTGTGTAAGTCGGGTAGGATCGCCGAGGACCAATTGGGGCACCTTATGATCCAGGTGACTTCCCAGCTTGATTCCGTTTTCTTTGGCCTGGGCATGAAACATGGTGCAGACGGAATCCAGAAGTGCGTGAAGATTGAATTCGATGGCTTCCAGGCGGACCATTCCGGCTTCGATTTTTGAAAAATCCAGAATGTCATTGATGATGGTCAGCAAATTGTCTCCCGAACTTTTGACGGCACCCACATATTCAGTCTGTTCTTCACTTAGATTGGTTTTGTTCAGCCGGTTGGTAAAACCGATGATGGCGTTCATAGGGGTGCGTATTTCATGACTCATGTTGGCCATGAATTGTTCTTTAATGGCCGAGGCCTGTTCGGCTTTTCTCTGGATGATGTGGAGTTCTTTTTCAAGGTTTTCGCGCATGGTAATGTCTCTGAACAGAATCAGGATAGAAATCCCGATGAGGAAAAAAGCGAAGAGGTAAGCAATAACATCCATTTGGACAACCTGACTGGTGTGCTGACTGTTGCGGGCTATAATGGAATGGAATTTAGCCGTCTCAATGTTGCAGATATGGTCAAGCACTTCGGTTATCTCTGCAATGAGTTTAAGTCCTTTCCCGGTTTTGATGAATGCAATGGCTTCTTCCGGATTTTTATCATATTCAATGAGGATCTGCTGTGCAAAATCAACCTCCTGGTATAGCAGTTGTTTTGATTTGGTAAGCAAAGCCAGTTGCTCTGTATTGGGATTGAGTTTTTGGAGTTCTGTGTATTGGGCGAAAATCCTGCTCAGGTTAGCCGAGTTTTTGTCCATAAAACCGCTTTCGCCGGTCAGCGAATAGCTCTTGATTTTACTTTCGAAATAAATCAATGAAGACTTGATGGATTCAATCCGGGAGGAAAGTTCGCTGCTTCGGCGCAATTCGTTTTGTGAAACCAGCACTTTATTGATGCTGTTGTTGGAAACATATTGCACGCCGATCAGGATAAACAAGCCCAATCCAAACCCAATTCCGATTTTCAGTTTTATATACGAAAACATGAAGTTTGACATCCCTTCCCGCGGTTTAGATCAATTGGAATTCCGGCACGGCCTTTTTTAATAAAGATCCGGGCCGGAATGTTTTTAGTTATGCGTCAGCCGGAGTGCCCAGACAACCACCGCTCCCATAACAAAGAAGGTCAGAACGAAAATGCCCATGAATTTGGTCACCCCGAATTCAGCCACCAGAGTCCGGATGGGTTGAGTGACGGTGCGTTCTATTAGTTGCTGCAGTCTTTTCCAGGATCTGTCCCCTTTAATGACATAATCCTTTGCACCTACACGCATGGATTCGATGGCTACGGCCACATCTTCATTGGAGGTATGCATGATGACTTCGGTTTGCGGGAAATGATCTTTGATGCCTTTGAGCACTTCTACTCCGTTTTTGCTGGCTTTCCCTTTTTCATTGAGGTAGTAGTCAAGAATGACGAGATGGATGTGTTCGTGCATCATTCGCATGGCGCTGTCACCGCTGAAATAAAGAGAGATATCTATTTTGTCGCCGAAACGGTTTTTGAGGTATTTACGGAGCGACCCAGCCATCATTTTGTTATCGTCTACGATATAGACATTCAGTTTTTGATTTTCCATGTAGGGTTCAATTGGTTTCGTTTGTGATACCGTGAAAGTATAGGAGAAACCAGGCCGGGCAGGCCGGCATTCGTTAAGAAAGGGGAATGGGTCGTTCAGAAGGAGAAAATCCGGCCTGATGACGGGGCCGGATTTTGATATTCATTGAAAAGGTCGGAACTAAATGAGATTCAGTTTTACGATCAATTGCTTTTTAAATTGCTCGCCAATGGGAATCGGGTGTTTTCCGATATAGGCGGTGTTTTCTTCAATATTGTCGATGTGATCGAGACCCACCACATAGGATCTGTGCAAACGGTAAAACGAGCTGGAGGGGAGTTTTTCCTCGATACTTTTCAACGTGATGTGAACCGTATAGCGTTTGTCGGCAGTAAAGATGTTGACATAATCCCCAAGTGCCTGGATATACATGATTTCGGCAATTTTGATCTTTGTCAGCAATGAATTGTGTCTGACAAAAATATAGTCCTTGTCTTTTTCATTGAGTTCCACTTTCTGATCTTTTGAATCAAAGAGTTCCTTGGCTCTGGAAACGGCAATCATAAATCGGGGCAGGTCAATGGGCTTGACAATATAATCGGCGACATTGAGTTCAAAAGCCTCTATGGCATATTCCTTTTTGGCGGTAATGAAAATAATGATCGGCCTTTTGTCCAGATTCTTGATCAGTTCCAATCCGCTCATGCCCGGCATTTCGATATCGAGAAACACAAGATCAATCGGTTCTTTTTTGATGTAATTGAAAGCGTCAATGGGATTGGAACACTCTTCCTTGAGTGTTAAAAAATCAACCTGAGTAATCAGCTGCCTCAAGGCTGTACGGGCAAGTTTATTGTCGTCTACCAGGATACAGTTCATCTGTTGTGTGTGGGTTAGAAAGTGAGTGGTAAAGATGGTGTTTATATCTCTATAATGTGGCATTTTTATCGATAAATACAAGGATTTAATTGGAATCTATATTGCAATGCAATATGAATGTGAAGGGTGGGCATCAAATGAAAAGAGGATTTGACGGATTCTGATTAAAAAAACATCATCAGCCCTTTAACAGGCTGATGATGGAAGGATAGAAATCTACGAATGATTTATGGTGGGAATCCTATTGGTTAATCAGTTTAAAAAGTTCATTTAAGTTCGGAGAAAGGATAATTTCTGTTCTCCTGTTTCTGGCTTTGCCTTCGCTGCTGGTATTGTCTTCGACAGGGTAAAATTCGGCTCTTCCGGAAGCAATGATTGTATGCGGATCAACCTGGTAGTCGAGAGTCAGAAGACGCACGATAGAGGTAGAGCGGGCAACACTCAGTGCCCAGTTGTCCTGAAATTTCCCGTGAATGGGAACATTGTCGGTATGGCCTTCGATCATGACATTGATATCGGGTGTTTGCCTGAGCACTTCGGCAAGTGATTTCAGTGCCTCTTTGCCTTTGGGATCAACTTCAGCGCTTCCCGATTTGAATAATAATTTTTCCTGAAGAGAAACATAGAGTTTTCCGTCTTTCACCGATACACTCAATTCGTCGGGCTTGAAATTAACAAGGGCGTCGGCCACTGTCTTTTTAAGCTTGTTGACTGCGTCTTTTTGAAGTTGAATGAGCGCCTGAAGATCTTTCAGCCGTTTTGCCTGATCGGCAATTGTCATTTTTGAATTGGCAATGGTGGTCTGCGAATTGGCCGAAAGGCTCTGCATGTCGAGTTGCAGGGATTTGTTTTCCTGTTCAAGGCCTGTCACTTTTGTGTTGCAGTCATTCAGCATCGAATGCGAACGGATGCTGTCCGACTTCAGTCCGGCAACCTTTTTTTGTTCATTGTGATATTTTCCTTTTGTCACACAGGAAACCGATAAAGTAAGGCCGGCAAGGATAAACGCAAGAGATAAACTGGATTTCATAAGGCAGGGATTGTGGTGTTTGATTTCATTTGACAACAAACCTAAATCATTTTCTAAGCAGACCTGTTTGGTTTTCGGTGGCCGCGGCATTCCTCCGGCTGAAAGCCGAGATTCTCCAATCAGGCAACGAAACCATAGAGACGAAGCAAATCCGAAATTTTATATCCGGCTTTCAGGTTCATCAGCCGGTGTTTGATTTGCGTACCCGCTGCCGGATACATGCGGATTACATCTCTGAATGCATGTTCATTGCCACCGGGATCGTTTTGTTTGGATGGGGGATTCAAGGGATGATTGGGCTGGGGCGAAATCTCCGGAGCCTGTTTCAACGGATTCGGGTGTTCGTGTTCGGGCTGGGACTCAGGACGGGCTGCAGGACAATCCGGAGGAACAGCCTGCGGTTTGACATCCGGATTTCCCTGATTGTTTCCGGTTTGCTCTGAATACATTTCTGATGATTTCATTTGGCTTTTTTTATTTTGTTGGAATCGGCTTCTCTGAGCTGAATAGCCAGGGTGTTTCGATAGTCCTGCATCATTTTCAATTCATCGGCCGGATCCGAAGATCCAAACATCGGCGTTTCGTCCAGATGCGAGTAGAGGCCTGCATGTCTGCTTTTCAACTCCATGGTCAGATTCACGATTTCTTTCATGATCCTGTGCTGTTCCTGGTTTTCTGTATGTATCATGGTCGTATGGATTAATTGCTGTTCTTAAGCGGAATGGATTTGCCGTCATCCGAAGGGCTTTTCTTTTTCAATGGTTTCCCGCATTTGGGGCAATCACCGGGTTTATCGCCTGGTTTTTTGCAGTCCGGACAGATGTAACCTCCTTCTTTTACCAGTGTGCTTTTGTCAATCGGGCAAATACCTGGCTTGGTGCTGGAATAGCCGCATTTCGGACAAAAATAAAGAGCTTCTGCTTTTTGAGGCGTTACCGAAGGTTCCGGCTTCTTCAGCGATTCTTCCGATTTATTGGGAACCACGGGAACCTCCGATTGAGAAAAGAGGGGGCATCCAAACAAAAGAAGAAAAGAAAAAATCAATGGGCTTTTCATAATCGGGGCTTGCTTTGAAACGATTTTCAGAATAAATGTACCCCAAGAAGAGAAGGTCACCTCTTTGATTTCGGTCACCGCCAGATTCGGATCGGTGAAACTCTCAAAATCAAGGCTCATTGGGGTGACAGCAAACTGATGAAGTCTTTTTTGCTTGATGCAGATCAATGATGGCGGTGATGCTTGTCATGGTTTGGATGGCCTCTTTGAAGGATATTTGCTGGGTAAATAAAGGACGGGATAACGGTTAACAGAAATCAAATATGCTTGTTTTATATGCACTGGCCGGGTTGTTGGTTCTGACTCTGTTGTATCTTTTGATGGCGCCGTTTTATCTGGAAATAAACAGCGCTACTGGATTGTTCCGCTTGCGGTTTCAGAAATTGATCCGTGCCGATATCCGGATTTCCGAAAGTTCTTTGGTACTTGATTTGAAAATGGCCTGGTGGCACAGGCAATTTGATGTTCTTTCAAAATCAGCATCAGGGAAGCGGCCGGCAAAACAAATGAAGAACAAAGGCGCTTCAAAACGAACAAAAAGATCAATCCCGCTTCACAAAGGGCTTGCCGTCCTTCAAAGCTTCAAAATAAACAAATTGGATATTTCCATTTGTTTCGATGATATGGCCTGGAACGGCTTGCTGTATCCGCTGTTTTTCTGGTTGAGCCGTTTGAGCCGGAAAAACATGGAAATCAATTTTCCGGACAGAAATGAAGTGATCCTCGAAATCGAAAACAGTTGTTTCCGGATGATCCGGGCATACCTGATCGCATAATTAAACTAAAAACAAAAAATCATGAACAACCTAACTGAAATGCTCGACAAAATGACCGAATTTTTGAGATCCGAAGCGAAAACAGAAACCATCATCGGCCAGGAATTTAAACTGGGAGAATTTACATGCGTACCTGTCATGTCTCTGGGACTTGGCTTTGGCGGAGGGGGAGGAGAAGGTAAGGGAACAAGCAAAAGCCGAGATGCCGGAGAAGGCACCGGAGCCGGAGGAGGGGCCGGATTGGGTATGGGGCCCGTTGGCTTCCTGGTCACCCGAAAAGAAGAAATACAATTCATTCCCACACGCTCCTCGAAAGGATTGTCTGCGGCATTTGAAAAGATGCCCGGTATTATCGAAAAATTCATGGAAAAAAGAGACAACGGCGAAAAAGTGTAACAGCTTCCGCCTGATGAAATCCGGCCGTTTTGAAACCCTTTGCAATCCCCGGCAACCTGTTTTAAGACGGCCTTTCATATTGAAAAGGATACGGTGATAGATCAACCCTGCCGAAAGACAAACGGAGGGGTTTTGTTTTTGTTTCCTGTCATTTGTCGGTTATACAGCGCTATCTTTACCGCAATAAGCCAGTATACCTGCAGCAATTTGCAGGCCTGATAACTTTGAAATCAACAGCGCATGAGTCTGACAAATTTTGAACGGATGCTGCATCTGGCAAGCGATATTTTTGATTCGAAAAACGATTCCACGCAACTGGATGTGAATGAAAAGATCATGAAGCGCCTGCAACGTCTGCATCCGGCTACGCTTTCTGAATACGACGATGGAAAAGGCCCCGTTGCCTGGATTTTGCTTATTCCCACATCCCTGGATCTGATGAACAGGTTCATCAACAAGAAAATTACCGAGAACGAATTGCTGGATCTCACAAAACCGGATTCCACCTATGAAGCTATTTATCTTTGTTCTGCCATGGTTCTGGAAGAATACCGCAGAAAAGGCATCGCCAAGAAACTGACATTGGATGCCATTGAGAGTATCCGGAAAAAACATCCCATAAAATCTCTTTTTGTATGGCCTTTCACTGCCGAAGGGAATGCAGGAGCCGATGCCATTGCAAAAATAACCGGTTTGCCACTGCTGAAACGAAAAGACTAAAAACGATAAGAGCCAGAATCGGAAATATAACAGATCAATCAAAATGCAATGAAAATAAAAAGCACTCTTCTTATCCTGCTCTGCCTTTCCACGTTTCTTGCAAGCGCCCAGACGCAAAAGGAATTTCAGGATAAAGCCAGCCACTTCCGGCTTTTCTATCCGGATTCACTGACTCCTGTAGTTTTGTCGGCCAATGAAGATATCGAAGCGCAGGCCGATGTGTTTGTCATCGAAGTGTATCAGAAAAAACAGAAATTTTCGGGGCAGAACGAAAAGTCTGACACCGGCCCTCTGATTCTGGGTCCGGATAACTGCTACACATACAAGAAGGAGTATAAAACGAAAAAAGGACTGATATTCAAACTATACACCTGCGATGAAGGCGCTGCGGGGCATTTATACTCATCGAGCATTTTTATGATCGAAAAAGCACACCGGACGTATTTGCTCAAATTCACCAATTCATTCTGCAATGTCTGTACCGATGACAAGGGTGATCCCATTGTCTATAACGAGAAGAAAGCGACACAATGGATGATGGATATTCTTCAAAGTGTCAGGATTTCAAGATAGCGTGTTTTCCTCATGATTCCGGACTCCGGCGTTAACCCCGGTTCACTTGCCATTTGCGCCATGTTTTTTGTAGAGATTGGCATTTTCGATGGCAATGGCTGCATACACCGCCAGATTCCTCAGCAATTCCACATGATAGCTGGTATAGGCGTTCTTATTGAAACTTTGAACGGTTAAAACGCCGACCGTTTTTCCCTTGTGTATCAATGGAAGATAAATGACCGACAGGGTCACTTCTCCTGCGATGGGTTTTTTATCGGTTTTCAGGATTTTGGGCAATTCCTCTTCGATGTCATTGATAACGATTTCCCGGTTGTTTGCAAAACAGATGACGGGCAGACAGTCTTTTTCCTTGATGGAGACGTTATGGAATTCCAGCGTCTCGCTTTTTTCGATAAATCCTGGAAAATCAAGGACGTTTTCGGTTTCATTGTATATGCCTATCCCGAAGGCACTGGCGTCCATCAGATAGTTTACATTGCCGTATACCTTTTCAAGTATCTGTTCGATTGAAAGGGTGGATATGATTTCTTTTCCCATTTCAGTGAGCAGAGTCAGATTTCTGTTGGACTCTTCAATTTCCTTTTTCTTTTCTTCCAGCTCCTCCTTTTTTTCGCCAAGCGCGATGTTGAGCTGATTGAGTGATTTGTAAGCTTCTGCATTGTTCAGCGCAACAGCCGTGTATGAAGCGAAGGACCGGAGTATTTCCAGATGAAGCTGGGTGTAAGCGTTTGTTTTGTAACTCTGTACGGTGATAAGTCCCACTATTTTATCATCTACAAAAAGCGGAATGTAGATGATGGATTCAACGGCACTTCCGGACAATGGCTTGGCTCTTTGTGTTCCGGGGAAATAGGTGTGGTAGTCCTCGGTCCAGTTGTTCGTGAAAAGTTCCTGTCCGCTTTCGATGCATTTAACAGCGAGCCGGTTTTTGTCGGTCATGTCAAAACTGGCATAAGGAATCCGTTCTCCTTTTTCCATACCCAGCTTCATTTCAAGTAGATTTTTTTCGGCATCGTAATACCCAATCAGGAAACTGGTGGCATCCATCATCCGGTTGACATTGTCGTACACGATTTTTAACACTTTCTCGAGATCCAGTGTTGACGTAATCTGCTGGCCAATCTCCGCAAGAAGCTTGATGTTGTTGAAGGCACTTTCAATTTCTTCTTTTTGCTTGTGAATTTCAAGGGTTCTTTCAACCACTTTGTCTTCAAGACCTGCATACAATTTTGAATTGTAAAGCGATACCGATGCATAAGAGCTGATGGTGCGCAGAATACTTTGATCCCTTTCGGTATAGGCATTCTTCCTGAAACTCTGTGCCGTAATGTATCCGATTGTTTTTTCATCAACAATCAGGGGTATGTAGATGATGGATTCCGATCGTTCACCAACGGGTATAACGGGCACTTCTTCCAGGTAAGCCAGGCTTTCTTTTTCCCAGTCGTTGATGAAAATTTCTTTTTTGTTCACGATGCACCAGGAGGCAAAGCTGTTTTTTGTATTGATGGGTGTTGAAAAATGAGGCAAACGTTCTGATTTCTCAATCCCAAAAATACCTTCTGCGGTATGTTCCTTTTCATTGTAAATGCCGATGATGAACACATTGGCATCCATCAGGGAGTTCACCCTTTGATAGGTGGTCTCCAGTATTTGTTCCAGATTCAATGTCGATGAAATTTCCTGGCCGATTTTACTCAAAAGCTTGATGTTCTGAAACGCCCTGTCCACTTCTTCTTTTTGAAGGTTTAGCTGGTAGGTCCGGTGTGCAACCATTTCTTCGACATGGTTGAAAATATTCGAATTTTGAATGGCTATCGATGAGTACGAGGCAATGGCCGTTATGATTCGTAAATCATTGTCGGAATACGCATTTTTATCGTAGCTCTGGACCGTTAAGATTCCTTTCACTTCCTTTTTGACAAACAAGGGGATGTAAATATAGGACTGTGTCTTTTTTTCTTGAATCCCGTCGGTCTCCAGATCGATGTGCGAAACAGCCGTTATGTAATTTGTATATTCCTTGTCAAAGTCATTGATAAAAACGGGCTTTTTGTTGTCGATGCACCAAACGGGGAGCTGGTTTTTATCCAGGGTGTCTCTGAAGTAAGGTTTGTAAGCGACTCCGTCCTGAATGGCCATGCGGTATTCGATGCTGTGATTTTCAGCGGAGTAAAGGCCGATTCCGAATGTCCTCGCATCCATCAGTTTATTGACTCTGTTGTAAACAATGGAAAAAATCTTTTCCAGATCCAGTGTGGATGTGATTTCCTTGCCAATGTCGCTCAAGAGCGTAATGTTTTTTGTGGTCTGCTCAATTTCCTCGTCCAGACGTTCTATTTCAAGTGTTTTTTTGTGTCCTTTACGGATAAGCCTGATCAACACCAGAATCACCATTGCAACGAATACAGCTCCGGCAAGAAGGAACATGTGCAGCCTGGCCTGGTTCTGCAACTGGCTTTCTGCCAAATCAACTTCCTTTTGTTTTTTGTCAAGGGCGACACCGGTTTCGAAATCGTTGATTCGAAGCGTGTTTTTTGAATTGAATAGCGTATCCTTTAAGTTGTCATATTTGGTCAGGTATTCAAGTGCTTCCTTGTACTTTTTTAAAAGTGTCAGCACTTCTGATTTGACCTTGTAGTTTTCAAGCAGGTAGTCATTGATTTTCAAGCGGGCGGCCACCTCATTGCTCCGGTCAATATAGACCAGGCCTTTTTCATAGTTTCCTGTTTTGATGGCCAGTTCAGAAAGCGTAGAGTAGGCAAGGGCTTCCATCCTTGGTGCCGATTTATGAGCCAGCTCAATACAGCCTTTCAGAAGCGAATCGGCCTGTTCATTTTTATTTTCCCTGATAAACAGATCGGCCATATTGTTCATCAATTTGGCAATTGCATACTTGTCCTGCAGTTTTTTGTAAAGGTCAAGTGATCGGGAGTAATAACAGTAAGCCGAATCATACATGAGCTTGAGGGTGAAGATTTTTGCAGCCTGATTGTCGAATCTGGCCAGGTCATTCGCGTTGTGATTAAAGAGCAGGCTTTTGCGGAAATAGTCCATCGCTTTGGAATAGTTTTTTTGCTTGCGAAGCACATCGCCAATATTGGCGTAACTGTTCCCTATTCCCCGGGTGTAATTGATCTGTTCACTGATTTTCAAAGCGTTTTCGGCGTACTCTGTGGCCTTGATAAAGTCCATGACGGTGAGCATGTTTGTTTCCGACAGAAAATTCCAGGCGTCGGCTTCTCCTTGCTGATCTTTGTATTTCTTGGAGAATTGAAGCAGGTCCAGGGCAAGACCCCTTGCGCGGATGGTATTGGTTTGAATGGTGAGCGGAATCAGCTCTCTCAGAAGCGGGATCCGGCCTTTCTCGGTTTTGGTAACAAGAAGCGATTCCAGGATATCCGATTCGGAAGCAAAAAGGGTACTGGCGGAGCACACCAAATAAAGCAGAAAAAGGCTTCGTTTGAAAAACGCATTCATCCCGCCTGGCAGGTTGATAATCGGAGATGAAAAGGACATAGTGAAGTCTGAAGATTAGGGGGTAAAATGCTTCAATCCACTCAAACCTTCAGGCATTCATACATTTTACCGGGAATTCAGCAATTTACGAAAAAAAATGTCGCAGGCTAAATGAAAAACAAAGCCCCGGCTCTGAAATCATCAGGGCAGGGACTTTTGGAAAATCAAATTCGGTTTATCTGGTTTCGGATTTTTTTTTGTAGTAACTGATTGTTGCACCCGGAGACATGGCCAGGGGAATCTGCCACCAGTCTTTGTATTTGGCAACAAGTTCATCTTTTTTTGAATCGTCTGCTGCTGCCGTTTTCATGTCAATAAAATATTGACGGAAATCGCCAATGATCTCCGGACCGCCAACGGCTCCGTGACCGGGCACTATTTTCTGAATCTCAAACACTTTGGGAAGCATATCAAAGGCCGCCATATAGCCATCGGCATCTGCCTTACCAATGAGCACCGGGGCCTGTTTATTGAGCACCACATCGCCGCAGAAGAGCATTTTTCTTTTGTGCAGGTAAACAACCACGTCGCTGGGAGTGTGGGTGTTTCTGCCAAGATTTAAAAGGGTAACGGTTTCATCGCCCATGTGGATGTCCATCCGGTCTTTCAGCCATTGAGTGGGCAGGCTTTCTTCGCCCGCATCTTTGATCCAGGATTCTTTTGTATAGTTGCCGCCGGCAATGATTGGATATCCTTTGTAAAGCACATTGCCCTTGCTGTGATCCGGGTGATCGTGTGTGTTGATCACTAAAATGGGTTTCTTGCCAGCCAGATCCCTGACCATTTTATTGAGTTGTTTGGCCGCATCATCCATTTTTGTGTCGATGACAATGACCAGGCTGTCGGAGGTCAGGATGCCGCTGTTGCCTCCGCCTCCAAGGACCAGTGTCAGTTCTTTGTCATATTGGATGATACTCACCTTTTTCATGTTCTGCATAAAAGGCCGGACGTATATAAGGTAAAGGATGGTAGCCGTGGCAAGCAAAACAAGCAAAAGGCCGCCTGTCCATATGAGTATTCGTTTCAGTAGTCTCATTGTAAGTTCTTTCTTATTTAAATATTCTTATTGTTTACAGGGGCAAAGATATTGACGAATAACGAAACTCGGCTTTTTTCAGGATGAATTATGCAAAGACTTCAGTTTTAACCAGAATTAAAATCGCAGGAAATGTCTACGGCTGAATGGAAGAATTTTAAGTCAGAGGTTCAAAGGGCAATCAGTTTGCCGCTGGCGACCATTTTTTGGACATCCCAGACCTCGTATAGATGAAAAGCATACTCGTATAGCCTTTTCCGAAACTCGTGGTGGCTCCGGCAATGAGGTAAAGCGAGTCGCCTTCATTCAACACAGCGTTTGCCACATCATAACCGCTTCCTCCATAGGTATGGGTCCAAAGGGTGTCTCCATTTTTATTTGTCCTGATCAGCCACGCATCTCCATTTCCCGATCCGTAGCTATAGGTTTGTCCTCCCACCAGAAAACCTTCGTCGGCGGTTTGTTTCAGAGAATACCCAAAATCCCAATCGGTACCACCGTATGTTCTCTGCCATTGCAACTTTCCCAAAGAGTCGGTTTTTATCAGATATGCATCTGTTTGTTGATTTCGCGTTTTGAAATTCAATATAAAGCCCGGATACAGGAATAAATTCAGACCTGTAAGGGGGCGGCTCATGAAATGAAGATTATGAATAAAAAATTATTTTATTTCTGTATCTTAGTATCTGTGAACCCCAAATTTTCCAATTTTGCAGCATACGGATATTGAATCAATTCAATAAACAGACGCCCGTTCTAAAACGACAAATCAATGCTTAAAAAAATATTCAGTTATTTTTCCAGATTGTTTGGAAATAAAACGACAAAGCCGGCCAATAAGGACAAAGAAAAAGACAACGATATTTATCCTATTTGGTAGGTTTTTGGGGTGAAAGAAGAAGACCCTCTGAATTGTTTCCGGATGGCGTACCCATGATCTCTTCGGACAAAAGGCATTTTGTGATTAAACCTGATTTTTCTGAAACAGTTTTTTTGCCTTTCAAAGGCATCTTCGGGAAAAACGTGGCTAATTTTTAAAGTTTAACGAAAATGTAATGGAAAATTTAATAGAGAAGATACCCGAAGGCGTTTCGTTTTATGGCACCTGGAGCAATGATGGTTCATGGAACGATTTTTTGGTTGGTCATAAGATGTTTTATTTTGACCCGATTTACGGATACAAGCCGCTTAAAAATGCAGCCATTATCCACAACCGTTCGGAAAAAGAAAAGTATCTGTACATTTCCGATAACGACGGTTTTGTTCCGAATCAAATACCTTTTGTAAGTGCCTGCGAAAGAATAAAAAAGGCGCGCGAAAACAATCTGAAAGTCATATTTATACTGGGCGGCTCAACTGTTTTTGGCACGGGGTCGCGAACTCCGGATGAAAACATTGCGAGCCATCTGGAAAAAATATTAAATGCTGAAAAGCAGAAATGCATTGTTATTAATGCAGGGATAGGCGGATTCTCCACTGACAATCAATTGCGTTATCTGATGTACAGGGTACTTTCCCTGAAACCGGACCATGTTATCTTTTACGATGGCTGGAATGACAGTTCGTATATCAATGCGCTGCTGAAAACATATGGCGATGCTTACGAGCGGGGCTATACACGACAATCTTATTCGCTTATCGAAAGACATCAGTTGATGATGGGCTTCGGGAAAATGTTTTTTTATTCGGCCAAATTCGGAACAAGGTTATTCTTTGAACGTTTCAGAAAGGTTCCTCTGATCGGATCTGCCTCCTACAAGCTGATGAAAAAAATGGCGCCAACTGTATTTTACAGTACAGTATCGCATTTTTCGGGGGTCGGCAGTTGCAAACCCGGAGAAGTAGACAGCCGTTCGGTTGAATATTACTATGCCAACCTGAAATTGGCAAACACGCTTTGCGCAGCACAAACCACGGTCTTTACGCACTTTTTTCAACCCCTGCTGGTTTGCGGCAATAAGCCGATGACCGAGAATGAACGCCGCATTTATGACCGGGAACCAGACGCGGACAAAAAAGAAGCAAATCTTTTTTACGATATGTTTGAGAAAGACTATCTTCCCCTTCCGGATTTTGCAAATATTTCATTGCGCAAGGCCTTTGATGCTGTAAATGAGGAATCCTTTATAGACAGCGGGCATCTGAACAGCAAGGGAAATGAAATCATTGCTCAGCATATTGCACAATACATGACCCCTCAGCTAAATTAGTCGTATGGCAAAAGACATTTACATTTTAGGCATATCTGCGTTTTATCACGATTCGGCGGCCTGCCTTGTCAAAAACGGGGAGATTATTGCTGCTGTGCAGGAAGAGCGCTTCACACGGAAAAAGCACGATGAATCTTTTCCGGTAAACGCCATTGAGTACTGCCTGAAATTTGCGGCAATCGATATCAATCAGGTCGCTTATATTTCATTTTACGACAAGCCCAATCTCAAATTCGAACGGCTCATAAAGACCTATCTGCAATACGCTCCGGATGGGTTTAAATCCTATATCAAGGCGCTCCCGCTATGGTTAAACGATAAGCTGTGGACCTCGAAAGTCATTCGAAACACCCTGTCGTTCAAAAATGAAATTATTTACACCGAGCATCATCAGTCGCACGCGGCATCTGCGTTTTATCCCTCACCCTACAAAAATGCGGCCGTGCTTACACTCGATGGAGTGGGCGAATGGACCACCACGGCCTGGGGAATAGGTTCTGAAAACCGGCTTGATCTGAAACAGGAAATTCGTTTCCCTCACAGCATCGGTTTGCTTTACAGTGCATTTACCTACTACACGGGTTTCAAAGTGAATTCGGGCGAATATAAGGTCATGGGACTTGCTCCTTACGGAGAAGCCAGGTATGTGAAAACCATATTTGACAAGATAGTCGATTTGAAGGAAGATGGTTCTTTCTGGCTGGACATGGATTATTTCAATTACTGCCAGGGCCTGACAATGACTTCGGAAAAATTCCATCAGCTTTTTGGTGCGCCACCGCGCAAATCAGAATCGGAAGTGTCTCAGTTTGAAATGGATCTTGCCCGTTCTGTACAGGACGTAACAGAGGAAATCGTCCTGCGTATTGCAAGAAACGTTCGTAAAGTAACCGGCGAGAAATCGCTTTGCATGGCCGGAGGGGTGGCTTTGAATTGTGTTGCAAACGGCAAACTCTTGCGCGAAAAAATATTTGATAACCTCTGGATACAGCCCGCGTCGGGTGATGCCGGCAATGCCCTGGGAACGGCTTTGTATACCTGGCACCATACCCTGAATCATCCAAGAAGCACCGGTCCAAAAGATTCGATGAAAGGCTCTTACCTGGGTCCCTCTTTCAAGGATGATGAAATAGAAGCTTTCTTTCAAAAGAATGAAATCGTCTTCCACAAAAGCAGCAATATCTGCCAGGATGCCGCCCGCGAGCTCAGCTCTGAAAAAGTAATCGGCTGGTTCAGCGGACGGATGGAGTTTGGTCCGCGTGCTCTTGGCGGACGAAGCATCATCGGAGATGCACGAAGCGAAAAGATGCAGTCGGTGATGAATCTGAAGATCAAGTACCGTGAATCTTTCAGACCTTTCGCTCCTTCCTGTTTGAGGGAAGACGTCAGCGAATATTTTGAACTTGACACGGACTCTCCATATATGTTGCTGGTGGCGCCTGTCCAGGCAAAGCGGAGAAAAAAAATGACCAGCGAACAGGAGAAGTTGTTCGGCATCGATAAGTTAAACGTCACCCGAAGCGACTTGCCCGCCATCACTCATGTTGATTACTCGGCCCGCGTGCAAACCGTTACCGAAGATACCAATCCGGGATATTACAACCTTATCCGCGAATACAAAAAGCTGACCGGATACGGGGTTATCATAAACACTTCATTCAATGTGCGCGGGGAGCCCATTGTTTGCACCCCGGAAGACGCTTACCGTTGTTTTATGCGTACGGAAATGGATGTTCTGGTCATCGAAAACTATATCCTTTTCAAGGCCGAACAGAAGCCAGTGGAAGATGCAGTAAACTGGAAAGAAGAATTTGTATTGGATTAAAACAGGCACCATGAAAGTACTTTTAACTATTTTATTTTATATCGTTTTCACCCCCTTTGCATTCGTCATCCGTTTGTTGGGCATCGATTGGCTCAGACTTAAAAAGAACAAAAAAAGCCCTTCTTACTGGAACGATGTAAAGTCCTAGATTGGTCAGACGATTGGATTGAAGAAAAGCGCAAGAGACTCAGGCTCGGATAAACAATCGGACCAGACTTTGCTTCAAATTCAGTATGGGCATGGCCAGTGAAGACTAACTCCTTTTGAACCCGATTTTTTCTCTTTCTTCCCAATGTCTTTGGAGTGATTTTTCACTTAACAGGTTTTCAATGGCCTCGTAAATGTGAGTTAATTTTGAGTCATGATCTCCTATTTGCTTTTTGATTTCCTGAATCTGTTTTTTGATGTCTTTGTGGGTGAGAACGATTTTTCGGACTTCAACAAATGCGCGCATAATGGAAATGTTCATCTTGATAGCCTTCTCCGAATTTAAAATGCCACTCAGCATGGCTACTCCCTGTTCGGTAAATGCATAGGGAAGATACTTGTCTGAACGGTTTTGTGGCAATATTTCCATCATCACAATTTGTGATGATGACCCCTTGTTAAGAGCCTGGATTTGTTTGCTAATGCGCTCGTATTCAGATTGTTTAAGCTGAAACATAAAGTCTTTGGGGAAACGTTTAAAATTGCGTTTTACAGACTGATTGAGAACCCTGGTTTCTACTTCATACAATGTTGCCAGATCAAAATCAAGCATTATTCTTTCATTTCTGAGTTCATAGATCCTGGTTTGTATACTCTTGGTGAATTCCATTTTTTTGTACATGCTGCTTTGTTTGAGATAATAAATACTTTTTTTTCTGTTTTAGAGGTGTAAAAGTATTCAAATGCGTAGCAAAGTCAAAGCAGAATGTATTATATATGAAATTAGCGGGATGTTTTCCATCATCACAATTTGTGATGATGGAAAATGGAAGCTGTGGCCGGCAGCATAATTCTGTGTACAGGCACAACTCAAAAACAGTCGTTCATGCAGATCGTATTGTACGCCCCGGTTCAATGGGGATGGGGGCAATTTGAATGAAGAAAAACGCAGCCCGGAACAGAGAGGGTGAAGAAACAGGGTGGGGAAGAAGGGTTTATAAAGTTATTGCCGGATAAATGTTTTGCAGTTTTGGGCTTCCTGTGTTGTGTCTATTTCATCTGTTTTCGGCTTCAAGCAAGGAGGCAAGAAATTTCTTTGATCTGTAACGTTCATATCTGTACGGAGCAATTCCGAACACGGTAATTGCAAGAAGCATAAAGACCAAATAGCTTATGGTTCCACCAGGCGCACTGTTCTCATAGGAAAAATCGATCAGCATCCAGCAAACGACGACAGCCCAGCCAATATTCGAAATGCAAAAGAAAGTTCCCACTCTGATTGAAACAGCAATCTGGGTTTGAATCAATCCCTTCGAAATGGTTCCATTCATCACAATCTTGTTGTATTGCCTGTGGCTCCGGTCTTCAGGTACAATTCGAAAATGGTTCTCCTCAATAAATCCGAAATAGGTAAATGGCCTTTTAAAAACGAAAAACCAGGGCTTTCTTCTTTTATAAGAATCATCAAGCAGTTTTTGAATTCTGTTTTGAACTTCGTCAACTGAAAGCCTTGTTTCGAGTGTGTATTTGTGAGTGAGCATAGCTTTTCAGGTAAATAGCCTGTCAATTTCAGACTGTTTAATAAATGTAATGGAAAGTCAGAAACACCTTTGTCTGTAATTTTTACTATGCAAATGGATTGATTCGTTTGGTTACTTTCCGATACAGGATTAGGAGATATTTGTTATTCGGCTAGTATACAGAGTCATACAGTAATGTTTTTGTTTGAAATAACCAGTGCAGTAACAAACCTGTTGGTGCTATCGATAAACAACTGCAAAGAAAAGAAACTTCTGTTTTATAAGATAAAATACGAGTCTCATTTGGATTTTAATTTCCAGTCCCGGTTCCGCCTTTCCATTGGTATAGGGCTTTGTGGCAGTTGCCGAGATTTCCTCGGTAGCTGAATGATATTTATGCAAACTAAAGCACAAAAGAATCCCTAAATACTAGGCTTTGAGTAAATCAAACAGTTTGGTATTTATGTACAGCGTTTCTTTCCAGACCTGTTTTGATTGAAGTACCTTAATTCTTTCCAGCTCTTTCAAATGTTTGGATGCGGTGATACGTGAAATATCCAAACGATCCGTCAGATACTCTGCTTTACAGTAAGGATGTTCAAACAGCAATTCAATCAATTCCTTGCTGTATGATTTCGGAGCCTGTTTCCTGACCGTTTCCTGTGTTTTGATGAACAACTTGCTGATTTCATTTACCCGGACAATGGTTTCGTTGGCGGTTTGCTCTATCCCTTTCAAAATATACAATACCCATTCTTCCCAGTTGTCTTTTGTGCGTACTTCCTGCAAGAGCCGGTAATAATCTGCTTTGTTGTCAATGATGTAAGCACTCAGATACAATACCGGACTTTCAAGCAAGTCATTCAGGATAAGGTAAAGAACATTAATGATCCGGCCTGTACGCCCGTTACCATCATAAAATGGATGGATGCTTTCAAATTGATAGTGCTGAACCGCCAATTTTATAAGCGGAGACATTTCATCCTGTTCGTTCAGGTAGCTTTCAAGGTTCTTTATCAAACGGTTCAGGCTGTCTGTATTGTCGGGTGGGGTGTAAATAACATTCCCTGTGGCTGCATTGCGAAGGGCTGTGCCAGGCAGTTTACGAATGCCAGTCGTTTTTTCTTCAAGTATCTTTTGAATTTCGATAATCGCATTGGCGCTTAAAAAGCCTTTCTTTTGAATGAAACGAAAGCCATGTAACATGGCCTCGCGGTAACGCAATACCTCTTTGGTGGAAGGATCTGCCTGTATTCCTTTGGCAGATAAGGCCTGATACAACTTATCCTGTGTGGTTATGATATTCTCAATTTCAGAGCTGGCGCTTGCTTCTTTTAAAATAACCGCATTCAGTAAAATATTCGGGTTCGGTAAAATCTTTGCCAGTCCTTTTAGCTCTGCCAATGCTACAGAAGACTTTACAAGTTGGCGAAGTACCTTTACCGTTTCAATCTTCTCCTTCTCCGGGGGCAAGAGAGGAAGGTCATTGAAAGGCTTTTCGTTAATTAAATTAGAAACCGAGGCTTTTTTTGTCATGTAAGGAAAGTATACCTGATCGTTTCGTCATGTAAAGATAATGATAAATATTATACATGATAAAGCCAGCATGTATAAACTCTTTACATGAGAGATTCTTCCAGACTACCCAGATAAAGGCTTAAAATCATTAAAATGGAAGCAACTACTCGAGAAATTCGAGTAGTTCATCGGTAAACTCCTTTACTAGAATAGCTGCTCCAGAAAATGTGTTTTTAAAGGTTAGCTATCTGAAGCTGCATGTGCAAACGGTACTTATTTATTTCCCGATACAGGATTCGACTTTATTCAATTGAGAACTGATTTTCAGGTCACTAAGGACACATATTTGATACAAGTACAGACTCGGTAACGAATAGTTGACTTAATTAAGTAAATATATGCAAATAGGATACAGAATCTAACTATACTATACGTCACATGTAATTGCGTATAAATGTTATCTTTGCATAAAAC
>PLXK01000177.1 GCA_003151415.1 Bacteroidota bacterium | reverse complement strand
TTTAGGCAGATGCAAAACCGGATAATCTCAATCAGTATAGGGTTCATGGTGTTGGCGGTTTTAACTGCTTTGTCTTCCTGCGGCGAGGCTTCGGGCCATTCGCACACACGCACCGATGGAAATGCGCTTGCCAGATCGCAGGCGCCGTTGTACGATACCGCTTCACTCACTGTAGCCGAACGGCATAAGGCCTGGCAGCTTGATACCCTGTTCCGCGCAAAAGAACGAAGATACCGCTTCAATGGCAATGTATTGATTGCGCAGAACGGCAAGGTGCTTTATGAAAAATGTTTTGGATACGAAGATTACAAAGCAAAGAAACCCCTTGCCACCTGTTCGGCATTTCAACTGGCGTCTTCATCCAAGCCCATGACCGCCGCGGGCATCATGATTCTGAAGGAACGCGGCAAGCTCGACTATTCGGACAACATCAAAAAATTCATTCCCGATTTCCCTTACGAAGGCATTACCATCCGCATGCTGCTGAATCACCGTTCGGGCCTGCCCAATTATGAATATTTCATGGAAGGCTTTGTATCCGATCACGATACGCCCCTGAATAATGACGCGGTGGTTAAACTGATGATCGAAAAAAAGCCTCCGGTTTACAGCAAGCCCGACAAGCATTTCAGTTATAACAATTCCAACTACCTGCTTCTGGCCGTTATTATTGAAAAAGCATCGGGTCAGGATTACCGCACTTTCATGCAAAAAGAGATTTTTGACCCCTGCGGAATGACGTGTACCTATATTCCCGACCGCAAAAAGGACACGCTTCGTTTGCATGAAACACGGAATTACCAAGGCTCTGCAAAATGGGAACTCGCGCGGTTTAATTTTCTGGACGGGGTGCTGGGCGACAAAGGCATTTATTCAACCATGGAAGATCTCTTTCATTTCGAACGCGCCATGGCCGAAAACAAAATCCTGAAAGCCGAAACATTGAAAGAAGCCTATACCGGCGGAAGTCATGAAAAAGACGGAAAAAGAAACTACGGTTTCGGATGGAGACTGACCGATCAGGATGACGGAACCAAAATCATCTTTCACAATGGCTGGTGGCATGGCTACAACAGCGTGTTTATGCGCCGGCCCAAAGACCAGACCACGGTGATTGTTTTCAGCAACAAATACAACAACAACACCTATCACGTACAGGGAGTCTGGGAGATACTCGACGGAAAATGCGACAAAGCAGACGAAGGCGGAGAGTGATTGAAGTTCGCAATTTGCAGTTTGCAAAAAAAAATGAGTCTGCAATTTGCTTCAGCAAAAAACAAGGAATGAATGAAAAAAATAAATAAATAAAAGGTTGTTGTTTTTTGCCAGGCTTTCTTTTCTTTCTTTGCCAACTGCCAATTTCTTTTTTCATTACCCCCTTCCAATTGTATTCTTCAAATGCAAACCAACAAAATAAAAGTTCAGAAGACAGGCCGCTATTTTGTTTTGGGCGAAGCAGGACCGCATATAAAGCAAGTCTGGTTCATCTGTCATGGTTATGGTCAGCTGGGCAATTATTTCCTCCGGAATTTTGATGTCGTCGATGACGGGACATGCCTTTTTGTAAGTTGCGAAGGACTGCATCGGTTTTATGTGAATGGTTTTTCGGGCAGGGTGGGGGCATCCTGGATGACCAAAGAAGACCGCACCGATGATATTGAAGATTATATTTTTTATCTGGATTCCGTTTACAGGGAAGTGATGGCTGGCGTTAAGCAGCCTGTAAAGATTACCGCATTTGGATTTTCTCAAGGTACGGCAACTGTCTGCCGCTGGGCAGGAAAGAACAGCTTTCCGATCGACCGGCTTGTGTTGTGGGCCGGTGCGTTTCCATCCGATGTTGATCTGAAACTCAATGCCCCGCGTTTCAATGCCATGCACAATGTGCTTGTTTTGGGGAATGAAGATGAATTTATCAAGGAAACGGATATCGCTTCTCTGACGGATCATTTCGATAAGGCCGGTATAAACTATAAATTGATTCGTTTCGGCGGCAAGCACGAACTGCAAGGGGATACACTCCGGCTTCTGTTAAAGGGAGAATGAGCGCGGGTAAGACATTACCTCAACTCCCCAACACTCAGGACTCCCTGAACTGTTCAAGCCAAATTACCGCTTCTTCCTTTTTTGTGAAAATTTTTGTTGGTTTTTGAGGCTTGTTGAAATTGAGGTAAAAATTTCCCAGCAATTTTTGTGAAATGGAAACGATGAGACCGGCCACCGCGAGGGTGTAAGGAGTAGAATCTTTTTTGGCAAGAAAGGCCATAGCTTCGGTGTCCATGGTAGAATCCTTTCCGGCAATAATCAACAAGGGGTAACGCTTTCCTTCTCCCACCTTGCCAATGGCTTCGGTGGCCTCCTTGATGTTCTGCACCGTACTGCAGGCGCCGGGCTCCACAACAACCTGCATCAGTCCGTCGCTCCGCAGAGAGATGCACATCGTGTCGATGTTAATGCTCCTGAGAAGTTTTATTTCGGCATGACTCATACGGCTTATTGAGGTATTGATGCGTTTGGGTGTTGGTACTTTATTGTGATGATCCGTTCAGTTTGTGTTTCCTGTCTTGCACCCAACACTTTCTTCGTTCTTTTTATCGGCTCACTGTCCTTCAGGCATTAGCCGGATGAATGTTTCTTGTGCCCCCTCAGCCTCATTTGAACTGTTCGAGCCAGTCCAGGGCTGCGTCCATTTTCGTAAAAACCTTAGTTGGTTTTTGGGGTTTGTTGAACCGCAGATAAAAATTTCCGAGAAGTTTTTGAGAAATCGAAAAGATAAGAACCGCTTCTGCGCTTGAATAAGGGTTTGAATCCTCTCTGGCCATATATGCCATGGCTTCGGTATCCAGCGTGGCGTCTTTCTCTGCAATAATGAGCAATGGCAGCTGCTTGCCTTGTGCAAGTTCTCCGACCGCTTTGTGTGCCAGTTGAATCATGGGCACTGTGCTGAACGATCCGGCTTCTACACGAATTTCCATTAGCTTATCGCTTCTGAGAGATACGATCATCGTTGGAAGNNAAGGGATATGCTTTGCAGTAGTTTTACCTCAGAGGTCGTCATAAAATTGGGATTGTCTGCTCGTGCATGTAAATGTAAGCAATTACTATGTTGAATTGCAATACATCCGAGTTATACATGGACAAGCCTTCTTCAATAAAGATAAATACAAAAAGAGTTGAAAGCAAATGTTTTAAATCCGGAAAGGCGGTACGGTCAATCTCTTTGCGGGAAAAGACTGAAGACAAGTCCCATCAAAGACGCAAACAGAAGGTGCTTCCTGAATAAACAGAAGCCCTTCGGCTTTCTGAAAGGCAGCGGAAAATTCAGGGAAGAAAAGAATAAAGCCAGGCCAGCGCTTCTTTTTCTTTGGTGAAAACCCGGGTAGGACGGGCGGGTTTATTGATTTTCAGGTAAAAACCGGCGAGTAATTTGTGGGTCACGTTTGTGATCAGATAAGCCTCGGCCAGGGCAAAGGGGTTTGATTTTTCGGAAGCCACATAATTCATCACTTCCGAATCTAAACGGGTATCGACGCCTCCGTAAACCAGCACCGGATACCTTTTCCCTTTTCCAAGGGATCCGATGGCTGCAATCTGAAGTTTGACATTGTCCATGGTAATCTGAACACCGTTTTCAGGAACAATTTGAATGATCCTGTCGCTGCGCATGGAAATGTGCATAGTGGGTACACTGATGGTCTCAAGCAAGGAAACAGGATCTGCCATATTGTACAGAAGGGTTGGTGTTGTCTTATTTTTTTTCCGGGGCCTGATTCAGCCAATATTTACGGGTTTGTTCCCTGAGCCATTCCTCGGCTTCGGCTTCTTTACTGAACATTTGTGTCGGGCGTGCCGGTTTGTTGAAACTGAGATAGAATTTTCCGATAATTTTTTGCGAGAGCGATCCGATGACATAAGCTTCGGCAATGGCGGTTGGGCTGGATCCCGGCATGGCCAGGAATTTCATCGATTCCAGATCCGGTCCTGAAAGCGGTCCGGCAACAATGAGTTGCGGCATCATTTTCAATTCGCTGACTTCTTTGATGGCTTCAACAATCTCTTTTACATCCTCCACACACAATTCTTGTTCGGGCAGGATGTCGGTCTGGACGATGCCATCTTCGCGAAGTCCAACCCTGGCCTTTTTGAGTTTAATTTCCCGCATAAAAACCGAATTGGATTTCATTGGCAAAAGAAATTTTAATAAATAAGATGATTTATTGTATGACAAAGATAACCCTTTAAACCCGAATTTTATCCAGAACGGCTCCTTCGGATCGAAAATGGCAGGTTTTTAAGCGGAATTGAAGGGGAAACAAGGGTTAGAACGGATGCTTTTGCATCTCCTGAAACAGATTGATCAATTGCACCAGCGCATTTGTTTTTGCTTCGCTGAATTTCAGCGAGAAACCGAGCTCCGTTCGTGTGCCTGGCACTTCATCTGCAGTAAATGAAACGGATTTGAACCTGTCCCAGACTTTCTTTTCCTGCTGATCATTGCTTGGAAATTCTTTTTGCATGGCCTCATGCAAACTTTTCAAATCACAAAAAACCGATGAGGAATGATTGTCTGCCAGTGATTGAATTTCGGGATTGTGGACAGCTTGTTCGGCCTGATCTTTGGGCAATTTGTCTGAACTGCTCATGTACAGATTGTTTCCAACGGGATAGAAATACACGGGGATGTCTGAATTGAGCCGGTAGCCATTCTGGCAGGCGGCAATTCGCTTGTTGCCCGATAGTTTTGGAAACAACGAAAGCAGGGCAGTGGATCCGTTCATGCCCAACTTGAGCAGAAAGCCTGGCATGCGTTCATCCCGGTATTTTTCGATCTCAATTTTATTGAAATCGGCATCGTATGTATAATCGATGTATTTCTTTTTGTAATGCACAAATCCATTCAAAGCAAGGTCGACTTTGCCGTCGAAAGAAGAGGCAATGTCCTGTGAAGTCAGTCCCCACTGCCCGGCCATACGTTCGACGTACTTTTCATTGCCAATTGTGTTCAGGTTATTGAGAAGATTTTGAAAATCAATATCGGCATGCAGCAGACCCATGAATTTATCGGCTGCAATCAATTTCAAAAAATCGTTTTCCGCATGGCTCTTCCGGAATACTGGTACGCGGCTGGCATTGGATGGAATCGTGAATACAGTCAGGTCGACGGCTCCCTTGTTGAAATCGAGCCAGGCATTTACATACCCCGGCCGGGATGCCGTATCTTTTTTTTGATTCATCAGATGGTGAAACTGACGGTGGTTGTAATTGAACCAGACTGTTATATCCGCCGGTCTTCGTTCGGACTTTCTGAAGTTTTCAACTGCCGCAATCGAATTTTCTTTCGGTTCATTGAAGATCCGGTCCAGTTCCTTTGCCGCCCGATCGGATGTCCACCCGTGCGATTCGGCTTTTAATAAAACGATGACCTCCTGATTGAAGCCCATGAAAATTTGATCGTCGGCAAAAGGGCCGGTTGAAACAGAAACCATTTTGTATGTCTTTGTTTCTGTAAGTGCAGCGGGCTTGAAGAATGCCGTGTCCAGAAGTTTGGGGAGTTCTTTCCTGAAAAACCGAAGCAAGGTTTGCTCATCGTCAAGCTTTATGACTAAGGCTCCGTACAATTGCTTCTCTGCCGGGCCGAAACAGGTGAAAAGCAAGATGTCTGATGTCATGCTGATGCCAAGCCCTCCGTTTTCTTCGGAAGCTTTCTTCCATTTCAAAAATGTTTTGTTTGGCCCGAGGGCGGTATCCTGTTTCAGTTCGCCGCCAAGCAGGATGTCGGTTGCTATCCGTTTGGTGTTTATAGTAACCACGGCCGTTGCATCTCCGGGAATGTACCGGGCATAGGCAGGCATGGAATGCCCGGCAATAAAAAACCAAACCAAGCCGCCCATACAGAGCAAGACAATACTGAAAATCCAGAATTTTTTAGTTCGAATCATTTTTAAATGAGTTTGCAGCGGGTAATTTGCAATTAGCAAAAAAACAATAGTCAAGCATTTTCAAAATGAGCCTTCTTTTTTCTATTTGCCAAGGGCCAATTTTCTTTGCCTTTGCCAATTGCACATTGCCAATTTTTCTTTCCTTTTTGCCAACTGCCAACTGTTTTTATTTGTCAAGCAAATAAAGGCTGTTTATCATTTTGAAAACATGCATCAGGCTGTTCATCGAAGAGTCGGTGAAATTCATGCTCATATTGGTTACATAAGCATTGTTTTGCTTGGTAACGCCGGTGATGCTGGCGTCTTTCACATTCTCCTTCAGAAGCTTCAGGTTCTTAACCATTTTGGCTTCTTTTTGAAATTCAGGTTGTTTGTCGATCATTTCAAAAGTTTTTGTGCCGTTCCAGTAATAGGCAACCGGATTGTTACACAGGATGTTTTTCTGGTCGGAAGTCATTTGTTCTTTTTTCGGATAACCGCTCTTCAGTTTTCCATGAACCAGCTCGTCATTGTTGGTGCAGAACAAAATGTTGTTTTCCAGGGCTATGAAAATCTGGTAGTCGCCCTGATGCGGAAAAAGAATACGGTACACCCCGGCGCCTTCCTGTTTTATGCCTCCCATTTTTTCAACGGCTTTCAGAATCTTCTTCATCTCTTCGGGTTTTCCGATTGAGGCCATTGCAACAAACTCAGGCAATACTTCATTCTTTTCTTCTTTTGATTCTGTGCGCACAAAATTGTCGTCATACTTGTATGCTGTGAAAGACGTTTTGAATGTCCGGAAATCGGTAATGGCCAGGGCAAAGTCGCCCTTGAACAAATTGTATACGACATCATCATTGGAAAATACGGAATAGATATCCATGATGCCGGTAATGTATTTGGCATTCTCGCCCATGGTTGCTTCGTATGTTTTTGTCAGTATTTTCTTTGACGCTTTCAGCGTTTTTTCGACGTTCACTGACATGGACGCGTATCCCATGAGGTTGGTTCCTTTGATGTATTTGACAAAATCCTTATCCCCTTTTTTCTTATACAGGCCGTCAATGAGATTGTCCACCTCCGGATTCACATACACCCTGTGCTGCAGATTGATTTTTCCATTGTCAAATGTGCAGTAGGCAACGGAATAGTTATCCTTGACCAGGTCAAGCAGTGCATTGGAGGTGTCCTTTGCCTGCTGGCTGTCGGAGTAATGCTTTTTGTTTCCAAAGGGGTTGAGCCCCGGAAAGGCATCGCCCGAATAGTTCATCCAGAATGCGATGTCGAAATTTTCTTTTTGTGATTCCGTAAAGGTTTTGATTTTCAGAACGGATTGGGCCGGCGGAAGATTCATCAGTTCTTTCAGCCTTTTGGCGCAACGTTCCTGTTTCCGGATATCGGCATTCAACTCGCGTTCTTTGTTCTGCGCCTCCCAGTCGTTGCCTCCACTGCGTTCGGCACTGTAAGCATTGACATTGGCAGCCTGTTCTACTGCCGCAATCGAATCTGCAGCTGCCGCCTGTTGTTCCTTTGTCAGTCTTGCCTGAGCAGGGTGAGCCCCTTTTTTGAGCGGTTTTTTGTTTTTTTCCTTGAGTTGCCGTTCTGCCATTTCCCGCGCGGCAACGATGCTGTCTTCTTTGGCCTTTTCGATGGCCAGTTTCAGAGCCAGGACCATTTTCAGGCTGTCTTCGGTAGCCGAGTACTGGCTTGTATTGGCCTTCTCGATGTAATTGTCGGTATAACTGTAGGAGTCATAACTGTCTCTGACCAGGATCATCGCAAAGTCATTCGTCCAGGTGGCGGTCATCCGTCCGCTGTTTCCGGTGTTGTAACCATTGACTGCTGTGATTTTCATTTCCGGGTTTCCTTCTTCGGCGAAAGCCGTCTTCAGGAATTTTCCGAAAGCGTTTTGATCCTTTAAGCTGAAAAGATAGACCCATCCGGTAACGCTGTCGTGATCCATACGGAAAAGGTAAGCCCGGGGAAGCAGAAGCACTCCGCAATCGCTTGGTTTTGCGAGGATGTGTGCCAGCATAGCGGACACCCTTTCAGGGGATTTGCTTTCTTTTTGAAGAGAGCTGAAGAATTCCATTTTGCTCACCTCGTTCATGTCGGCCTTGCCCGAATAATTTTGCGTGTTGAGGGTGATGACATATTGCGCATAAAGAGGCAGATGGCTTTCAAGACCCTGTGCATGGGCGAAAAGCTGAAGAAGCAGAAAAGACAGGGAAAGGATGATTTTGTTCATGGTTCAGTTTTGATTTGAATAATATCGGAAATGTTTTTTGTCCCTTTCAGCACTTCGGGTACTGAAAGTTTGAGAAGAATGGCTTTCCCGTTTTTCGAAAGTTTGGCATCGGCATTTGAAAAACTCACAACAGCCTGATCGAACCGATAGATGCAAGTCAGAAAGGCATCGTTGAGCAGCGCCAGTTCCTTTTTGGGGACCTTGTCTATTTCATGCGGCACCTTGTATTCGTTGATGCGTTCAAAAATCTTTCCATCCAAACGGAAGCCGTCTTTGGGCGGAATTGAGTGGCCGGGATCAAAGGATTTGTGCAGGGACAGAAGGGCCGCATTTAAAAACTTGATGTTGATGAAGTCAAACCGAAGACTGAAAATGTAATTGTCGAAATCCGTTTTGTCGTCTACTTTGCTTATTCCCGGTGATGCTTCCAGAACCTTTTTTGCTCTTTCCAGATCTTTTCCGATTTGTTCCTTTGATGGAATTTTGAATCCGTCCAGGCTGTCCAGGGCCATAATGGTGTTCAGCCTTGTCTTGCTTTGGCTCAGGTTGGCTTCAAAAGCATAGGATCCTGAACCATCGGCATGGACATTGACTTCCTCCACCAGATCGAAACACCCGGTACATAAAACAGGGAAGAGAAGGAGCAGGAGCCTGAACTTCGCATTCGCCACGAACAACTGAATGTCCCGAAGGAACCCCTTGGGGGTAGAGCGGGTGTGCCCCTTTGAGAGGGAGTCCCGGCTTATTCCTTTGGATGAACGAAAAGAGTGAGCCTTCAAACGTAACCTGATTTTGATTGTATCATGCCGGATAGAGCATTTCGACGGGGAAATTACGCATTCTGTCCGAATTGAGGGGAGGAAATGAATTATTCCTTTTCCGCCAAATGGCAATCCTGAAATTTGGAGGAGCAATTTGATTTCGGGTAAGGACGAATTTGTTTCCAGACGGTATGCGAAAAAATATCTTTACTTTTGTGTCGTGAAACTCCTCTGGAAATACCTCAAAAATTATAAAGGGCTTGTTTTTCTTGCGCTAGGCCTTGCTACTGTCAACCAGATCTTCTCTTTGCTGGACCCTATGATGCTGGGAAAGCTCATTGATCATTGTGTAACTAAAATTCCTTCGTTCAAGGGTAACGAGTCGGGGTTTATCAGTAAGGTGCTATTTTGGATCGGGTTAATGATCGGTGCCGCCATGGTATCGCGCATTGCGAAAAATTTCCAGGACTATTTTGTGAACACGGTTACACAAAAATTAGGCGCTCAGGTGTATGCCGATGGTCTGAAGCATTCGCTTGAATTGCCTTATTCTGTTTTTGAAGACCAGGTTAGCGGCGAAACGCTGGGTATTCTTCAGAAAGTGAGAAGTGATTCTGAAAAACTGATTTCCTCATTTGTCAATATCCTGTTTACAAGCCTGGTGGGAATTGTTTTTGTTTTTGTCTATGCATTCACGGTTCATTGGATCATCGGCCCGCTATTCATCATTACAATTCCGATTTTGGGTTTTGTCAGCTCGGTGCTGAGCCGAAAGATTAAAAAGGTGCAAAAAAGCATTGTGGCTGAAACAACAGCTCTGGCGGGGTCCACAACAGAATCTCTGCGTAACATCGAACTCGTGAAAAGCCTTGGTCTTGCCAAACAGGAAATCAACCGGTTGAACAATACCACACTCAAAATATTGGGACTCGAACTGAAAAAGGTGAAATATGTCCGCAGTATCAGTTTTGTGCAGGGCACAATTGTGAATTTACTTCGGAATGTGATCCTATTCATGATGATGCTTTTCATTTTCAGGGGAATCATCACCAACGGACAGTTTATTACTTTTCTTTTTTATTCCTTTTTCATTTTCGGTCCCTTACAGGAATTGGGCAATATCATTCTCGTTTACAGGGAAGCTCAGGTGTCCTTGAAAAAATACGAAGATATACTCAATATGCCGCTTGAATACAAGGCCGCCAATCCGAAGGAAGTGGTTAAGCTGAGCCATTTTGAATTTAAAAATGTCAGTTTCAGGCACAAGAGTGCAAGTGGCAATGCCCTGAATTCGATTTCATTCTCTGTCAATAAAGGAGATACCATAGCGTTTGTCGGACCATCGGGCTCCGGCAAAACAACGCTTGTCAAACTGCTTGTGGGTCTTTATCATCCTGTGGAAGGCGAAATAGTGTATAACGATCACAGCAGCAAAGAGATCGATCTCGACAAGCTTCGCTCCCAGATCGGTTTTGTGACACAGGACACACAACTTTTTGCCGGAACCATCCGCGAGAATTTGCTTTTTGTAAATCCTTCGGCCACGGATAAGCAAATTGTTACCGCCCTCGAACAGGCCTCTTGTTTCAATCTTCTTGCCCGGGCCGACAAAGGAATTGACACCGTTATCGGTGAAGGCGGAGTGAAAGTTTCCGGAGGAGAAAAGCAGCGACTCTCAATTGCCAGGGCTCTGCTTCGCAGACCGAATCTGCTCGTAATGGATGAAGCCACTTCCTCGCTCGATTCCATCACCGAAGAAGAGATTACCGGAACGATTCGCGGAATCAACGCGAAAAAAGATATCATTACCATCCTCATCGCACACCGTCTTTCCACCATTATGCATGCCGACAAGATCTACGTACTCGAGCACGGACACATCATCGAGTCGGGGAAACATGAAGAACTGCTGGCTATGAAAGGCTTGTATTATGCCATGTGGAGACAGCAGATCGGCGAAAGGAAACTGGATACCATTCTATCTTAAAATCCATTTGTACAAACAAATAAAACCAGCAACATGTCAGAAAATACCGGTCAAAATCTTGAAAACCACAAACATTTCGTTCCGCTTTACCATTATTTTGTGCTCACTCTGGCTCTGTTGACCATGATCGGTTCTTTCGTGAATCTCACCGAAGCTGTTTTGCACAAAGAAGGAATCTATTCGGCATCGCTGATTTGCTGTCTGGCCGTAGCGTGTATGATTGCATTTTTTATGCTGAGGGGTTTCGCCCTCAAGGCGCAGGACAGAGCCATCAGGGCCGAGGAAAATTTCAGACACTATGTGTTAACCGGAAAGCCTCTGGATTCAAAAATCAAGATCGGCCAGGTTATCGCATTGCGCTTTGCTTCGGATGAAGAGTTTCCTGCCCTGGCTGCAAAAGCTGTGGCTGAACAAATGAAAGCGGGAGATATCAAGAAAGCCATCCGCAACTGGAAAGGCGATTACTACCGGGCCTGATTGCCGGCCGGGAAGACATCATTTCAGGATATAGAGTTTATGAAAAAAGCCTTTGAATTCACCGAATTCAAAGGCTTTTTTCATAAAATAGGATGCCGGTTATTTTTAAGGTGCGGCTATTTTACCGGATAAAAAATGTTCGTGACATATTTCATGGAATCTTTCTCTGTACCGGGACCGGTGACATATTCTTCCCAGGGAGGTCCGGCCATTTGCTTGTGTGATGACTGAATAAACTCCTGGACTTTATCATGAGCCGTTTTCATGTTTGCATTGTAGGGACCCATCAATACCGTCACGGCCGCACTGCAGGAAGGGAGTTCTTTGAAAACGACAACGCCTATGGTGTTTCCTTTTTTATCAACGGGTATGCCGGCTTCGAAATCCACCTTCTCGGGTGAATAGACATGATAGATGGCAAATTCAGGACCCGTTTGTTTCATGCCTTGTGCGGCCATCGCCTTTTGAATCACAGGAAACATGGCATTGAATTTAGCGGGAAAACTGTCCATGGAGCTTGTCAGACGAAACGTCATAACCATTTGTGAAGGCACGGATTTGATTTCGACATGAAAAGGCTGCATGGCCGGCATTTCACTTACTTTTTTGGCTTCCAGCTGAGAAACGGAATCCAGATTGTGAAGCCCCTTTTCAAAATCGGGTCCTACCATTTTATCCATTCCCAGACCCACATATCTGCCAACGGGGTTCATACCCATATCGGCTTGCATGGTCCAGGTTACTTTGGTGCCGGCATCTTCCCTGTGGAAGGTATATCCGGCCGTGGGAGCGCCTTTTCCAGTGAATTCCATATTCACCAGAATGGAATCCCCGGCGCTGGCGGCGATGGTTACTTTACCTTCACCGACCCTGCTGTTCTTGCTTTTCCAGGAATAGCCGGCTCCGACACCCGATTCGGGGCCGAAATAGGTAATTTCCATTTCCGGATCCATTCTGAACCAGGGAGCCCATTTTGCCCAGTTTTTCATTGTATTGACCTCATTGAAAATAACGTCGGCAGGAGCATTGATCACAAGGGTTCTTTCAACCCTGACTTTACGGGGAAGCATAAACGCGATAATCACACCCAGCAGGAGAACGGCGACGATCCCAATAAGAATTCTTTTTACAATTTTCATTTGTTTTATTTTGTTCGCGGTAAATGTATACAATCCAAACTCAATCTTCCAAACAGAAAGAGAGAATTCAAAAGCAGTATGAATGACAGGAAGATCAGGGAGGACTCATTTCGAAAGGCTTTTTGGCCTTTTTGAAATGTTCAGGTTTGTTTTCTCGGACAATGGGGTGTTTGGAATGACTGAACCAGACCGGTTTTTTTTCAAAGGTAGCTACCTTATTGTCATAGGTGATGCAGTACATGCCCGGTTTAAAATCAGAAACATCCAGGCTGTTGCCAAAACCCCGGTTGGAGATAAAACCATAGGGGTTGTAAATCATGTAATAGGTGTTTTCTGTAAACGTAATTTTCTGGTTGTCTTCGGAAAGCTGGAAATAAACATCGGCTTTTTTGGACATGGTCACCACCACATTTGAATACTTTTTGTCCTTCGCAGCGGTTTCCCATCCGATACGATACCGGTTTTCGCCCGAGTTCAGATGAGGAGAATAGGAATACGGATTCTCTTCGGCGCTGGCATCTCCGACAATCTCTCCGATCATGACCCAGTGTTCATTTTGAAACTGTTCGATGGAAAAAGCAATGACTCCGCTCTGATTGAATGCTGTCCAGTGAATTCTTCCCAGACTGTCTATTTCAAGGTTGGAAATCCGCAAGCTCTTGGATGACTTGTTTTCATCTCCGACCCGGACCTGATTTTCAGCTACCGAAAAGAGGCTGAAGGCAAACAGGAGAAATCCTGTGAGATACAGATGTTTGAGATTGAAGTACATAATTGGCTTAAAATGGCTCGTGCAAAAATAGAAAGAAACTGGATAAGATTAGGATCAAAGAGGCAAATATTCAAAAAAAAAAGGGGTATTTATCTGATATTCAGACGAAAACCGGAAAATGCCCGCTGAACGCCTGAAAAATTCGGCTAACAGATGTCTCGGGTATTCCGGAGTCTCTTTTTACTATCTTTGACAAAATCCAAATTCAAATCGAAATGATAAACACTGCCCGATTTTCCATCTTTTCCATAGCTTTTATTACGTTGGTCACTTTTACAGCGGGTTGTGCGCCCGGATCAGGCGGTAAAAATGCGGCTGCAAAAGCCAGCAGCGATACAACCACTGCGCCGGTTTCCGGAGACCGCTTCAACAGTGAAGACGGAAAATTTAAAGTTCATTTTGAAGGCAAACCGAATATAACATCCGAAAAAGTACCCACTGCCGTAGGAGATATAGAGGTTCATATGTTTCTCTATGAAAAAAGTGCCACCGAGATCTATCTGGTTGGTTATTCAGACTATCCCTCAGAATTGATTAAAAAGAGCAATGCCGCCGAGGTTATCAAAGGAGCTCAGGGCGGAGTTGTTGAAAAACTGAAGGCGAAGATCACTGAAGAGAAAAAGATCAGTGTCGGAGGCAATGACGGAATCTGGTTCAGGGCAAACTCGGATCAGTATTACATTACCTACAAACTCTTTCTTTCGGGCAACAGACTTTACCAGATTGGTATGATCCGCGATGGCAGCCATGTCAGCGATGAGGCGGTTAAAAGCTTTATGGATACATTCGAACTGCTTAAGTAAAAACGGTTCTTATCAAAGGCCCCGCCAGACAGCGGGGCTTTTTTTGTCAAATTTTTCGGCTGGTACTTGCTCCGGGCGCATAGTCTTTCCGAACCCGGTAAATGGACGGAAAAGGGCCTCTTTTTGTCCTGTTTATCGACTCGGAAGCCTTTCCTGTCGGGGCAGGACCTCCATTGCTCCAAAACTCAAGATAAATTTTTGCAGGTCTTTCAGAAAGTATAACTTAGCTATCCTTTTTCAAAGAATGATCTGGTACTCAATTTAAGGAGCGGTTTGAAAAGCCTTTCCCGACGATCAGCCAGAGGCAGAATAAAGGAATAGAAATCATAAACAAGCTTTCATACATGTCAACAAGCCGGACCCTGGCATTTTTCTGCCTGTTCCTCTGCACGTTTCTGCAGCGGGCTGCTGCATATACAGGTCCGGAACATATCAAGGATTCGATCCGCCCTCCCGCCGGATATGGAAACATGGATCGGCTCACTGAAAAACAACTCATCAGTCTGATTGATTCACTCAGTGATGAGAAATCAATCCCCTGTGATCTGATTGTGATCATTAACGGTTTAATCGCACAACGCGAAAGAGCCAATCCTAAAAACGATTTCGCCGATTTTTCCGTTTATCCGGCTGACCGTATTTATGGCAAATGGGACACCAAAAATCTTTTTTCCTACAGCAAAGATCTCAGTTTGAAAGACAGCACGCTGCTGCTTAGACTGACAGGAGAGCACGGTAACTATGTTCATCCCGTAAAAGGGATTGTGACTTCCTGTTTCGGGTGGAGAGATTCCGCTCAGCATCAGGGGGTGGATTTGCAGCTTCGCAGAGGCGATGAAGTGGGCTGCGCTTTTGACGGAATGGTTCGTGTGGCAACAAAGAATTACGGAGGTTACGGAAACGTTGTCATTGTCAGGCATTACAATGGACTGGAAACGCTCTATGCGCATCTGTACAAAATAAAAGTAAAACCGGGAGAGTTCGTTTTTGCCGGACAAATTATCGGATTGGGCGGATCCACCGGTCATTCGACAGGGGCGCATCTTCATTTCGAAACCCGGTTCAAAGGCGTTCCGATCAACCCCAAATATTTTATTTCTTTCGACGATCAGTGTCTGATCAGCGAGAATGTGGAGTTGAAGAAGACACGCTGGGGCTATGCGGCTTATGCTGCAGATGCAGATTCCTATACCATTCAAAAGGGTGATAATCTAAGCGAACTGAGCAGGCAGTTTTCTACCACAGTGGCCCGGCTCAAGGAGCTAAACGGATTTACACATTACCCGCGCCTCAAGGCCGGTGATAAATTGATCGTCAGAAAACGGGAAGAGAAATTCTGATCAGGCTCCCAGTTTACTCAAGCATCTGACGTAAGCGTCGCGCATACCTTCATAAATCACCAATCTGCCGTAATTCTGGGTTCTCTGTGCTTCGTTAATCGTTACGTTGGCGGTATTGATTTGTTCATTCAGCCAGCGGATGAGTTGCTGTAGTTTTTGCTGGTCCATGGCCTGTGGGGTTGGTGTAAGTGTTTCTACGGAATTGTGTATATATAAGTTTCGTAGTTTTATAGAAATGATTAACGAATGCCTGTTCATATGAAGAACCCTTATGAATTCTTTTCTGTCTTGAGAGAGAGATTGAAAGAAGCATTGCCGGGAGAAGAGGCCCAGAACAGAATGTCTTCATTCCGGAGTTTTTCAACTACCGAGTACCTTAGGCGCAATCCGGCACACCGCAAAAGCGCTGTCATGATCCTGCTTTGGCCGGAACAGGCTACCGTATATAGCCTGCTCATCAGAAGACCTGAATATGAGGGTGTGCACAGCGGACAGATGGCATTCCCGGGAGGAA
>PLXK01000124.1 GCA_003151415.1 Bacteroidota bacterium | reverse complement strand
GAATCCTTGCGCTTCTGAATGTCCTGTTCTGTCTAAGCGCACCGGCACAAATCTACAATTTCAAAAACTACTCGCTCGATGAAGGACTTTCACAATCCGAGATTTCCTGCATCCTGGAAGATAGCCGGGGGTATCTCTGGCTGGGAACCAATGGAGGGGGCGTTTGCCAATTCGACGGAAAGGAATTTCAATCTTTTGAACAAAAAGACGGATTGTCCGGGCAACTCGTCACCGGATTTGCCGAAGACAAGAAAGGAAACATCTGGATAAGCACCACCTGGGGAGGCATCTCCTGTTACAACGGAAAAAAATTCAGCACCATTACATCCAAAGAGGGATTGCCCGGAAATCATTTCGATCGCATCGCCGTTGATAACCAAAACAATGTCATCCTTTTTTCACACGGCTCCATTTCCATTTTCGACGGAAAACATTCAAAAGTCATTTCCGAAGGAACATCCGGAATGGAAAATAATGATGCGACAGATACCTACAAAGACAAAAAAGGAAATATCTGGATAGGAACTCAAAGCGGCCTTCTCGTGCTCAAAGGTCAAACACTGTACAGCTTCAAAGATGATTCAGCCCTTCGTTCCGGAAAAATCATTTCCATAACGGGTGATGACGATGGAAACATCTGGCTCCTGAAATCCTCATCACGTGTTTTTCACATCAATACCCTCTCTGCTTCCACTTTTGAATCGCTCAAAGCCGTATCCGTCGACACGATCCGTTTACCCAAAGAAACAGACATCTCTGCCATTCATTATGACAGAAGAAATCAGTTTTGGATGACCACCAACAATGATGGCATTTACAAATTGTTCAAAGGCGTGATGACTCACTTCAGCACTGAAAACGGATTGCCCATCAATGCCATCCGCAACATGTATGAGGACCGCGCCGGATGCTTCTGGTTCGGAACCAGCGGCAAAGGACTGATCCGATTCATGGATCAGACATTCAGCTATTCGGACAATATGGAAGGATTCCGGGAAGGGGATGTCTTTGCACTTTGCAGCGATCATGCCAATACCCTCTGGGCGTCTTCTGCTTTGAAAGGCTTATTCAGTTTCGACGGAAAAAAAACAACCTCCTTTGCCCGTCAGGCTGAACTCAAAGGCTTTGTTATTCGCAGCATCTATTGTGACAGACAGGGCAAACTCTGGCTCGGCGGCCCCAAAGGAGTACGTATTTATGATGGTCATTCATTTAAAACCTTTGCAGGATTCCCGGACTCGATGCAGGTGAATGCAGCCGTATTTGCTGAAGACAGTTACAAAAACATCTGGATCGGTTCCAGGGGTCAAGGTGCATTTCGCTATGACGGGAAAAAACTGGAGCATTTTGGTCCTGCAGAAGGACTTAAAAATCCCAATGTCTATTCCATCTGTGAGGATAATTCAGGAAATATCTGGTTTGGTACGGGAGACGGTGTTTTCAAATATTCCCACACCGGTTTCAAATCTTATGGCTCCGAGTCTGGGATTTGCAACCCGTATATCGGCAGCATGGTGAAAGATAAATTTGGAAACCTGTGGATGGGAACGGATAATTGTGTGATGGTATACAACGGAACCAATTTCAGGAGCATCACAGTCAGCGACGGCTTATCCTCGGGAACCATTTATTTGCTGGTTGTGGATGATTATGGGGATGTATGGGCAGGATCCAACAAAGGTGTTGACAAAATTATCCTGAATGCGAACGGCCAGATAAAAATGATCAAACGTTTTGGCAAGGCCGAAGGATTTAAAGGAATAGAATGCAATTCGCGTTCCACCTGTATTGATAACAGCGGCAACCTCTGGTTTGGAACAATAAAAGGAGCTATCTGCTACAATCCCCGTGAAGAACGCGATTTCGAGGAAACCCCATCCATCCACATCTCCAAGGTAAGGCTCTTTTACGAAACTACCGACTGGAGTCCCTACTCCGACTCCACCAGTTCCTGGGATGGCCTTCCCGTGAATGCCTCGCTTCCTTATTACAAGAATCACATTACCTTCGATTTCAAAGCCATCAACAAAACAGCTCCGGATAACATCAAATACAGTTTTAACCTGAAAGGTTTTGACGCAGACTGGAGTCCGGAAACCGAAACTCCGTTTGCGACCTACTCCAACCTCCCTGCCGGCAATTACACATTCAGGGTAAAAGCGGCCAATAAAAGAGATGGCTGGAATGATGTTCCGGCAGAATTCTCTTTTACCATCAACAAACCTTTTTGGGAAACCTGGTGGTTCATCGGCTTGTGCCTGCTTGCCTTTTCAGGCCTGTTGTATATGTACAACGGATTTAGAAAGAAAAAACAACAACATGAAAAAGAAGAACTGGAAAAAGTAATTTCCCTCCGCACGCATGAGCTTCTCAGGCAAAAAGAGGAAAAAGAAGTCTTGTTAAGGGAAGTCCATCACCGGGTAAAGAACAATCTGCAGGTCATCAACAGCCTGATCAGCATCCAGTCTTCGTTCATTGAAGATCCGAAATCACTCGACGCCTTTGAAGAATGCAAAAACCGCATCCGGGCCATTTCCCTCATTCATGAAAAACTTTACAAATCCGATGATTTCGGAAGGATCAACATCAAAGATTACATCCAGATGCTCGTCCAGAATCTTATTGAAACATACAACATCAATAAAAAGATTTCACTTGTGCTGGACCTTAAAATTGAATTTCTCAATCTGAACACCACCATGCCCCTGGGCCTGCTGCTCAATGAAATCATTTCCAATTCCATCAAATATGCATTTCCTGATTCAGACCGCGGCGAAATTGTTATCCGCCTCAACACGGCGCAGGACAAGAACAGTTTCGTGCTGATTATCGGCGACAACGGAGTTGGATACGCGGGCGACCCTTTCGGTGAGAAACCGCTCAATTCGCTCGGACTTGAACTCGTCAAGATTTTATGCGAACAGCTGAATGGAAAAATCGAAAAGATTCCCATGGATGGCACTTATTACAAAATGATTTTCAAACCCATGAACAATTGAAAAACAGCGGGCGGCATGCCGGCTGGCAGTTCCCGGTGGACAATGGGCAAGTCAAAACGATTCTTAACCAGGTAAGCTTTTTCTTTTTGTTTTGCCGCTTGCAAACTGAAGACTGTAAACTGAACTTATCCAACATGAACCACCTGTTTCCAATCAAACAATAAGATGACAAGAATATTAATGGTTTGTCTGGGCAATATCTGCCGGTCTCCTTTGGCCGAAGGCATACTCCGAAAGAAGCTGGAACTGGCAAAACTCAGTGGAATCGAAGTGGATTCGGCAGGCACGATTGCCAACCATGTGGGTGAGCATCCTGACCGCCGTTCCGCTTTCAATGCACAGCAACACGGCATTGACATTTCGGGTCACAAAGGCAGACAGTTTGCACAGGACGATTTCAAAATGCATGATGTAATCTATGTCATGGACAGTTCGAACTATGCAGATGTTCTTTTGAAAGCAAAAAACCAGCGAGAAAAAGATAAGGTCAAAATGATTCTGAATGAGATCGAACCCGGGAAAAACGCTTCTGTGCCCGACCCCTATTTCGGCGGAGAGGAAGGGTTTGAACTTGTTTTCAAATTGCTTGACAAGGCCTGTGATGTCATCGTTGAAAAACTGAATCCCCACAAAAACTGACCCTGTTTGAATTCCAAAATTCAAATGGGATTTTCATTTCCACCGCTAACCTTTTAAACCGATATGTCACCTGGAACCCTGTATCTGATACCCGTCCCCCTGGGTGAAAACTCTTCTGAGTTGGTCATACCCGCACATAACGTTTCACTGATCAACACGCTGGACGAATTTATCGTGGAAGATCTGAGAACGGCGAGAAGACATTTGAAATCCATGGGCATGAAACAGCCCATCGATATGCTTGTGTTTCACGAGTTGGGCAAACATTCGGATGAAATGAATTACAGTTCTTATCTTGAGTCGGCGACAAAAGGAAAAAACATCGGTTTGCTTTCGGATGCCGGCTGCCCGGGAGTTGCAGACCCGGGTGCAGCGGTGGTGAAAATTGCGCACCAAAGGAATATTCCTGTGGTTCCGCTTACCGGACCTTCATCCATTTTACTGGCCCTTATGGCCTCCGGATCGAACGGACAACATTTTGTTTTTCATGGTTACCTGCCCAAAGAACGTGCTGAGCGGATCCGAAAACTAAAGGAATTAGAACGCAATGCCTCTGGCCTGAAGCAAACTCAGATCTTTATTGAAACTCCATTCAGGAATGACCACATGCTTGAGGATTTGCTCACAGAATGTAAAAATGAGACCCTGCTCTGTATCGCCTGCGATGTGACACTTCCCGGTGAATTTATCCGGACACAAACTATTTCGGCCTGGAAGAAGCAAAAGATTTCATTCAATAAACGGCCTGCTGTATTTCTGATCTGCTGTTAAATCCAAATTCGTCCATCCCGGCTCAATGCATCTGTACCATTCATTCATTCCCTGGAGACACCTGTTTTTTCCCCAATGAGGGGCATACCCACATATTGCTTTCCAATACAAATGCATTTTGGAACGGAATCCTCATCTCCATTCTTATCCTGTCAGAATCCTATCCCATAGGGGTTCAGGCTGTTACCGGGCTTTTGGCAGATATCTTGATTATGATTTTTCAATATTATTTTGTAGTTTTGGTCATCTATCATAAAAAATGGGAAGTATTTACCGCATTATTCTGAGTTTGTTTCTGATACAAACTGTTGTGATAAACAGCAGAGCGGGTACAGGACTACCTCTTTCTATTAATCCGGGGCCCGCACAGGCCATGTGTGAAGGTGGTTCGGCAATCATTGGCGGTTCGCCGACAGCCAGCGGAGGAACAGCTCCTTACACCTATTCCTGGTACCCATCCACGGGTTTGTCCAGCGTTACTTCCGCCAACCCTACCGTAACGATAACCGGGTCGACCATGTATCACATCAAAGTGACAGACTCCACAGGCATTTCAAAAACCGATTCGGTATACGTTTATTACAACTTCATTGTTTTTGCACATGCCGGGAGAGATACCGCTTATTGTCTTGGAGGATCCGCAACAATTGGGAAAAACAACCCCGCTGTTGCCGGTATCAGCTATACCTGGACACCCTCAACCGGATTAAACAATGCATCATCCCCCAGCCCTGTTGCTTCTCCAACCATCACTACCACTTATACATTAACGGTCAATCAAAGCCCCTGTTCGCCTAAAGTCGAGTACGTGACGGTAACCGTGCACCAGGTCCCACCAGTGAGCGCCGGGCCTTACGTAGTTATAAACGAAGGCGACAAAGCAACGCTTCATGCATCCGGCGCTGCTGTGTATTATTGGTCACCCAATACCACCATCATGTATAACGGTACGGCCAACCCGGATGCCCAGCCGCTCTCGACAACGCTTTATACTGTGGCAGCAACCGACAAATACGGGTGTCATGCATTCGATACGGTATCTGTTATTGTCCTCAGGTATGATGACATCATTCTGTACAATACTTTTTCACCAAACGGTGATGGAAACAATGACCTGTTCTACATTGGAAATATTGAAAAATATCCCAATTGCAAACTGGATATTTACAACCGATTCGGAAAACTCGTCTATACCAAAATCGGCTATTCCAACGACTGGAACGGAACAAATTTTGGGGACAAACTTCCGGAAGCTACTTATTATTACATTCTGGATCTTGCCAATGGAGGCAAACCATACACTGGATCTGTGACAATTATCCGATGAGACTACAGCGAAACCTGATTATTATTACCATTTTATTTTCTTTGGCCGGATCGCTTCGTGCCCAGCAGCTTCCTTACTATTCCCAATTTCCCAATTATCCGCTTTCCTATAATCCTGCTTTTACCGGTATCAAAAAAAACATTGATGTCATGATGGATTACCGGAACCAGTGGGTTGTATTTGAAGGCGCACCCGTTACCCAGGGTTTTTACCTGGACAGCCGCATGCTCAAAGGAAAAATGGGACTTGCCGGAAGTGTGGTCAGCGATGAAACAGGCCCATACAAACGCATCAGTTATGGAATCAGTGCGGCCTACCACATCCATTTTCCGGATGTCGAACTTTCCATGGGAGCCCAGGGAAGTATGGACAAGATCTTCTGGGATGCCAGACTTGCTTCGGTGCATAATTCAGGTGACCCGGCTGTTGACCGTCAGATTACCGATTACAAATGGGTTCCCAATGCGGCATTCGGAATTTTGCTTTTCAACGACCGCTTCCATATCGGTATCAGTATGCTCAACCTCATTGAAAATCATGCCAGTTATTACAAAGGAGATACCTCTCACAAAGCCATCGTCACGATTGTTCCCAATTACTATTTTACAGTAGGCTATAACTTTTCCGAAAATCCGGATTTCGTCTGGCAGAATTCACTGGTAGCCATGGTCGCCACAGGCTCTCCGCTGAACATTGAATACAACATCAAACTGAATATGAAAAAGGTATTCTTTGTCGGATTGGATTTCCGTCTGAAAGACGCCATTGCAGCCATGGTTGGCATTCAGTTTTTGGGCAAAGCGCAGGTTGGCTATTCATATGACTTTGTGACGATGCCCTTCAGCACCTATCAAAAAGGAACCCACGAAATTACCCTGGCCTACAGAACCAACCTCGAACCCGATAACAAATACCGACACAACAACGATTTCATCCATCAGCGGTATTTTCTTTTCTGATATTTTGTTGGTTGATTCCTTTTGTTGCAAAACGAAGCCGAAGCCTACTCCACAATTTTATAAAGCCCATCGCACTGTTTCCTCGAACACGAATTGAAATGCCACCACTCGGTTTCAATCCGAGAGAAACCTCCGGCGGCCATTACTTCGCGCAGGAGTTCGCGGTTAAGCATCTGCCGGTGACTTAACTTCCCTTCCAGGACAAATTTATCTTCAAACTCGGGGTGAGCCAGCAGACCGAAATAATCAAACTTCGTACCCATGTCTAATTCCTGTCCATCTGCATTGATGATGCTCACATCCACAGCCACACCATAATTGTGCAAGGATCCCAGCAGCGGCGAAGTCAGGTATTGTTGCTTCCATCCCGATGGCATTTTCAGGGTATCCCACATTATTTTTTGAATGTGAAGTGGTCTCACGGCATCGAAGACGAGAATCGAATAAAACGGGAAACGTTTCTTCAGGGCATGCTGTGCCTTTACCAATCTGCCGGCGGCATCGGCCTGGAGGTAGGCATGATGAAGGTTCGCGTACACCGCAAAGCCCATGAAATTATCTTTACCCGAATATTTCAAATCAACCTGTATCGAAGAATCAAGCCTTTGAACATCCACCAATCCCAGGGCCAGCAATCGCAATCCCAAAGCGCTGGTATCTGGAAACATGGAGGGGGATTGTCTTTGAATTTCTGAAAGCGCAGGAAGAGTATCCAAAGAACGGACTTTTATTTCCCCTTGCGGTTTTTCATGCGCCGGTTTTACTGTGTTTGTAAAACAGGAAACCAGACTGGTCAGCGAAATGACAAAGAATAACAATCGAACCATTGGCAAAGTTACCAATTGATTCAGATAGTATGCTTTTTAAGAATTCCTTTGGGGACTTGCAGGAAGCAATGGGGAAATAAGAAAAAATCGCTTTGCCCTGTGATGGAGTGACAGCGAAACAGAACAAAATCGCTGTGTTCTGGAACGGAGTGACAACGACAGGAGACGCGATGACTTTGTTCTGGAACGGAGTGACAACGACAGGAGACGCGGTGACTTTGTTCTGGAACGGAGTGACAACGACAGGAGACGCGGTGACTTTGTCCTGGAACGGAATGACAACGACATAAGACGCAATCACTTTGTCCTGGAACGGAATGACAACGACATAAGACGCAATCACTTTATCCTGGAACGGAATGACAATGACACAAGACGCAATCACTTTGTCC
>PLXK01000192.1 GCA_003151415.1 Bacteroidota bacterium | reverse complement strand
TAAAAAAGGCCCATAGAGTTGAGGCCTTTTTTGATTTGGGGGGGGGCTGTGTGGAGTCGGGATGTTTTATATGTCTTTATTTTGTTCGTTCTGAAGCCAAATGTAGTCTAATTCCGAATGTACCGGGCATCGGTTACAAAATATTTATTACGGATATCCCATAAAGGTTTCTTTAATGAAGCATACTCTTTTCCAGNNGCTATTGAATCAGCAATTTCCCGGCAGCGATGAACCTGCCCTGGCTCTCCAACCTGAATAAATAAAGCCCCGGAGCATCTTTTGTCATATCCAGTTCAAAATCCGAAAAACAACAGGAAGAATCGCCCTTTATTGGAAATGCATGAACCTGCTGACCGAGACTGTTGCAAATCACAAGTTCTGAGGAAAAAGGGATGTTTTGCATGCTGAAAGTGAACCGGCCATTGCCCGGATTCGGAAAGACTTTCCATACACGTTCGATCACCTGCGGCTTCATTCCGGTAGCAAAACCATATTCGGCAATGTGGCTCACATAATTCCCGCCCGCATCATCAAAATCTCCTCCGGCAAACAGGTTTCCTCCGTAAATGCACAAGGCAGAGACATAGGAATTCATGTTCGACTGAAGATCTGTCCACAGGGCGCCATCCCAAACAGCCACGGCCGTGGAGGGATTGCCTCCCGCACTGCTGAATGCTCCCCCGGCGCAAACATTGCCCTGATATACTGCCAGCGCATTCACATCGGCGTTTACCCCGCTGCCCAATGCCGACCAGGCTGTTCCATTCCATTGAGCAATATTATTGACCGGCAGCCCTCCGGCGGTATCAAAAAAACCTCCGGCATACAGGCTTCCGCTTTTTGTGCAAAACGATTCGATATTGGCATTCAGGTTCATTCCCGGGCCCAGGCCGGTCCAGTTCAGGCCATCCCATTGGGCTATGCCATTTACCGAAAGGCTTCCTGCAGAACTGAAACTTCCCCCGGCAACCAGTTTTCCGCCAAATACACACATCGCCGCCACCGATTCATTGACATTTCCCAGTCCTGCCCCCAAGGCCGACCAGTTTGTTCCATCCCAGCGGGCTATATTCATCACCGGATTTCCACCTGCTGTGTTGAAGCTTCCGCCGGCATACAGATTGCCGTTGTACACCGCCAGGGAAGAAACATACCCTCCGCTTATTCCGGTTCCCAGAGCCTTCCAGATGTTTCCATCCCACTCGGCCACCAGATGTGCGGCAACCAGACCCGCAGAATCGAAGTATCCGCCGGCATACAGATTTCCATTGTATGCCGTCAGTGCACTGACAATGTAATTTGTTCCTGAGCCCACGGCAGACCAGGACGAGCCGTTCCATTTCGCAAGATTGTTGATCAGCAATCCGGCCATCGTGTCAAAGCTTCCTCCGGCGTACAATACACCGCTGCTGCTGTCCATAGCAGAAACAACACCATTGCTGCCTCCGTTAAAACCTGTCCAGGTTTGAGACCGTGCTGGAACAACAAACAGCAGCAACAACAACACAAAAGTGCTTATCACAAAAACCGGGGCGGAAGTTTTGAAACAGGTCATTTCTGATTTTTTAATACTGGTTAAGAGAAGAAGAATCCTTGCCTGGATTCCCGGCTTTTTTTGAACCCCCAAAAAGGCAAAAACACACGCAAGCCGATGCACCAAGTTATAGATTATTTCAGAAAGAAAAGAATTGCCTCCCGGCATAAGGACTGTCTGATGCGGAATGCAGCCGGGCCGGCAAAAAGCGCGGCGTTTTCTGGAAGGAGGGGACAAAACGAAAAAAATCAGGCAGGAGGTGCCGCAGCAGAATTTACTTTGAGGTCCGGCTTTTTTTCACAATTACTTCGATTTCCAGGGCCAGGTTAAAATATTCAAATGCCCTGAGTTCATGCATTGAAGCTTCTTCTTTATTGCCTGCAGCGTGATGTTTTGCTGCTTCCAGATGATGCCTGGCGGCGGCTTCGTGATGGGCAGCCAGTACTTTATGAATCTCCACCTGTTCCTGAATATCAACCGAAATCGCATTGACTTCCGAGGCATCGAGGTTATTTCCGGGGTTTGCAGCTCCTGTGATGAACATGTTTGAGAGATTAGGTTGAGTCTGATAAAGATACGCCGGCTCCCTGCCGGGCCAAACAGTATTCGATCACATGCCCTTTTGCATCGTTAAGATCCGGATATTCCCGGACAGCCAAGCCGGCGATAAACCCGAATACGGATAAAATCCAGCAAAGGCAGACAAAACCACCTTGCGGAGGCCCAAATTGCCCTGAAATCAATCGAACAGGGTACACGAATGCTTAAAACACCCTATTTATCAACATTTTATTCACATTTCATGATAAAACATGCGTAGCTATTGATGTTTAGTATACATTTGTCAGAATTAATCCAAACTCTTTAAAAACAACAAACATGAACAAATCAGAATTAATTGATGCAATTGCATCCGATGCAAAAATCACAAAAGCAGATGCAGGAAGAGCTCTTGAAGGCTTTATCAATGCAACTACAAAGGCGCTTAAGAAAGGTGACCGTGTTGCTCTTGTTGGTTTCGGTTCTTTCTCAGTAGCAAAACGTGCTGCACGAGTTGGAAGAAATCCACAATCTGGCAAAGCGATCAACATCAAAGCAAAGAAAGTTGCAAAATTCAAAGCTGGTGCTGAATTGAAAAAGACAGTAAACAAGTAATTGTTGCTGGTATATATAAGAAAGCCCCGATTCATCCCGGGGCTTTTTTATTGACCTTTTTTTTCGTTTATCCCAAATCAAATAATACCCAGACAAGCACACTTAATACAGCTGAGAGCGCATAGGATAAAACGGGATCTGGACATAAAGAGGGATGGTTCATCTTTATACCATATNNCATAAACAACCAAACCGTGAAAACCCGAACCTCTCTCTCCCCGCTTCTTGCCTCCTTTCTGATTTCCATGCTTTGGGTAGCCTGCTATCAAAGCCGGCCATCCATAGCACCCATCAATCCGCTTTTTGGGAAATACATTTCCGGCTTCAGTTCCGGCATGCTCTCACGAACGGCAAGCTTACGCATTGAGCTCTCACAGGGGTTAAATGAAACGGACAATTCAAACACCGTAAACGCCACAACTGCCACAATCAGCACCTCGTTCATTTCCCGAATCGGAAAGGCTCCCCTGCCCGATTCCACCCTTTTGGATGGCATTTTCTCCTTTGAACCCGCCATCCGGGGAAAAGCCGTATGGATCAGCGACAAGGTCATTGAATTCATTCCCGCTGAACCTTTGCCCGCCAACCAATTCTATGAGGCCTCATTCAAACTGGGAAAAATCAAGAAAGTTCAGCGCTCACTGAGCAATTTCCCTTTTCAGTTTTCCACCTACCCGCAAAATCTGTTCATCAAGTTTGACGGGCTGCGTGCCTATGACAATTACAACATCGAATGGCAAAAGCTCCGAGGAACCGTCACCACTTCCGATTATGAAGACACAACACTCATCAAAAAAACCGTTCAGGTGTCGCAAAACGGCAAAAGCCTTCCGGTGCGCTGGCAAATCAACGAATTCTCAAACAATGAATTCCGCTTCTCGGTCGACAGCATCCGGCGTACCGAGACACAGGGCACCGTATCGGTTACCTGGAACGGCGACGTCATCAAAACCATTCAAAACGGGAAACAGGAATTTACAGTCGCTGCACTGGGTGATTTCTCCGTCAATTCCATCAAAGTCATTGATGGCGAAGACCAGTATGTGGAGCTTTCTTTCAGCGATCCGATCAGTTACAATCAAAATCTCAAGGGAATCATCACCCTCAACGGCGTAAACAACCTGACGTATGCTGTAGAAGCAAATGTGGTCAAAGTATACCTGCCCAACCGGCTGGAAGGCGACAAGGTCATTTCGGTAACCAATGGCATCAAAAACTTCAAGGGATACAAAATGAATAAACCCTACAGCCAGAGTCTGTTTTTTGAGGATGCCAAACCCCTGGTCAGGATAAAAGGAAACGGAAACATCCTGCCCAATTCCAGCGGCCTGATATTTCCCTTTGAAGCCATCGGCCTGAAAGCTGTGGATGTACAGATCACCAAAATATTCGGGAACAATGTCTTTCAGTTTCTTCAGGTGAATAATCTCGACGGGGAAGATGGCCTGTCACGGGTGGGAAAAATTGTCATTGAGAAAAAAATAAAACTCGACTATGACAAAACAAAAAACCTCAAACAATGGAACAAACATGTGCTGGATCTGGGCAAACTGATAAACCCTGACCCCGGCGCCATTTACCGGGTCAGCATCAAATTCAGAAAAGCGTATGCTCTGTGCGGTTGCGAAGTGACCGACGAGGACAAACAGGAGGAAGCCAATGAGAAAGCCCGTCAGGATGAAAATAACGAAAATGCCTGGAATGGAGATGATTTCGAAAACGGTTACAACCACTGGTACGGATATAACGAAAACTACTCACCCTGCAACAGGGAATATTATTACGGAAAAGCAGTGAGCCGTAACATCCTGGCTTCCGACATTGGACTGATTTACAAACTTGATGACAACAAGATGTCGCATGCGTTTGTGAGCAACATGATCACAGCAAAACCAATGGCCAATGTCAGCATTGACTATTACGATTATACGCAGCAGCTGATTGTAACCGGAACTTCGGATGCAAACGGAATGCTGGACATTGCGCTGAAACGCAAACCTTTTTTAATGATTGCCTGCTCGGGCAAACAAAGAGGCTATCTCAAACTCATGGATGGCCTGGCCAACTCGCTGAGTAAATTTGACGTGGAAGGAGAGGTGGTTCAGAAAGGCGTGAAAGGATTCATTTACGGCGAACGCGGCGTCTGGCGCCCGGGCGACTCGCTCTACCTGAACTTCATTGTCGAAGACAAGGAAAAACACCTGCCTCCCAATTTCCCGGTTTCGTTTGAATTGCATGACCCGAAAGGCCAGATCGTTTATCAAACAACAAAAACAAAAAACCTGAACGGCCTGTATGATTTCCGTACCAACACAAGCACCGAAGCCATTACCGGCAACTATACGGCGATAGCCAAACTGGGAAACAGAACTTTCAGTCAGACCGTCAAAATAGAAACCGTCAAACCCAACCGGTTGAAAATCTATATGGATTTCAGTCCCCTGCGGGCAAGCAACCGCAGCAAAGACAGTCTTGCCAAACTGAATGTCAAATGGCTTCATGGCGCCATCGCCAAAAATCTGCATGCCGTTGTCAATGTGCAGGTCAACCAAAGCGAGACCCATTTCCCCAAATATGCCGATTACGAATTCGATTCACCGATACGCCATTTCAGTTCCGAGCCTTCGGCTGTTTTTGACGGCAACCTCGATGCACAGGGCGAAGCCATGATCAACACGCATTTGCATGTGGGTGAAAATGCTCCGGGAATGCTGCGCGCCACCTACTTCACCAAGGTGTTTGAAGACGGAGGCGATTTCAGCGTGGACCGGTATTCGACGTCTTACTCCCCTTTTCAAACCTATGTGGGATTGAAATGTCCGGACATAAAAACACAGGACAATACTTTTGAAACCGGGAACACATACACCTTCGACTTAGCCACTGTCAATGAAAAAGGCCTTGCCGTCAATGCCTCAAAATTGCAGGTGAAGATCTACAAACTGGAATGGCGCTGGTGGTACGAAAAAAATTCGGAAGACCTGGCCTCATACCTTTCACGAACCGGTACTTTGATATTGAAAGACACGCTTGTCAAAACCCAAAGCGGAAAAGGCGCTTTCAAATTCAGTGTGGACTATCCCGAATACGGACGGTATCTGATTACCGTGACCGATCAGGAAGGCGGGCACCAGACCGGCAAAGTCATCTATATCGACTGGCCCTACTGGAAACGTGGCAACCGCAGCGACAAAGAAAATGCCAGCATGCTGAACTTTTCCATCGACAAGGAAAAGTACGCACCGGGCGAACCCATTAAACTGTCGTTCCCATCCCCGGCCGAAGGCATGGCGCTGGTGAGCGTGGAAAACGGAACCCGTGTCATTCAGAAATTCTGGATCGCCACAAAAAAAGGAGAAACGAAATACGAATTCCCGGCAACAAAGGAAATGTCGCCCAATGCTTATCTGCACGTGACGTTGATCCAGCCGCACGCCAACACAAAAAACGATCTGCCGATCCGTATGTATGGTTTGCTTCCGGTTCTTGTTGACGACCCTGCCACACATCTGCAACCCGTCATTCAGATGCCTGAAGTCATTCAACCCGAGTCGTACGCAACGGTGAAAGTGAAAGAAGAAAAAGGCCGCAGAATGACCTACACCCTGGCTATGGTGGATGAAGGGCTGCTGGACCTGACCCGTTTTAAAACACCTCAACCCTGGAACTGCTTTTATGCACGCGAAGCCCTGGGTGTAAAAACTTGGGACATGTACGATGCAGTGATCGGAGCCTATGCAGGCAAGCTGGATAAATTACTGAGCATCGGTGGCGATGGTGACGGCAGCGCAGGAAAAAGTGCCAAGGCCAGCCGCTTCAAACCGATGGTTTGTTATTCGGGGCCTTTTGAACTGGAAGCCGGAGGCCAGCGTACGCATAAGATTAAAATACCCAATTATGTGGGTTCCGTACGCGTGATGGTTGTTGCAGAAAATAAAGGCGCATACGGAAGTGCCGAAAAAACCGCGGCTGTACGCAAGCCATTGATGGTACTGGCCACACTTCCACGTGTGCTTGGTCCCGGAGAAAGCGTGTATCTGCCGGTGGATATCTTTGCTCTTGAAAAACAGGTAAAGGATGTTCAGGTTTCTGTGACGGTAAACGGTCTGGTCCATCTGGAAGGCGCCAGACAGCAGAGCATGCACTTTTCGGAAACCGGCGATGAAGTCATCAATTTCAAACTCAATGTCGGCGAAACCATCGGTATTGCCCGGGTAACAATCACCGCAACTTCCGGAAAAGAAAAAGCAACTCAGGAGATTGAACTCGATGTGCGCACCCCCAACCCGCCTGTAACCGATGGAACGGAAAAGGCCATAGAACCGGGCAAATCCTGGGAACCTTCGTATTCACTGAAGGGCATCGGAGGCACAAACAAAGTAACCGTGGAATTCTCCTCGATTCCTCCGCTGAGTCTGGAAAAACGCCTGGAATACCTCATCCAGTATCCCCATGGTTGCATTGAACAAACCACCTCATCCGTTTTTCCTCAACTGTTTGTTGGCAATCTGATGGATTTAAAAACAGAAGCCAAAAACAAGATCAGCGAAAATATCAAAGCCGGCCTGAGACGCCTTCAACTTTTCCAGACATCGGGCGGAGGTTTCTCCTACTGGCCGGGCGAAAGCTATGAAAGCGAATGGGGCACCAATTATGCGGGGCACTTTTTCATTGAAGCTGAAAAACAAGGTTATAACCTGCCGGGCAATTTAAAAACACGTTGGGTCAAATACCAGCAGCAACAGGCCCGGAACTGGAATCCGCAATACAACAAGAACAGTTACGGGTACAGCAACGAGTCCAATGAAGTGATCCAGGCCTACCGGTTGTTTGTCCTTGCTTTGAGTAATAATGCAGAGCTTGCTTCGATGAATCGTTTACGAGAAGAACCCGGTCTTTCTTCCATTGCCAAATGGAGGCTTGCAGCAGCTTACAAATTGGTCGGGCAATCGGAAGTGGCAACCAGTCTGATTGCGGGGATCTCCTTTTCGGTCAAGCACTACAAAGAACTTTCGTATACCTACGGTTCCGATTTGCGCGACAGAGCCATGATTCTGGAAACGCTGAGCCTGATGGATGAAAAGACAAAAGCGGCGCCCCTTGTGCTTGAAGTGGCCCGGTCGCTGGATTCGGAAGAATGGATGAGCACACAGGAAACGGCCTATTCCCTTTTGGCCTTGTGCGAATACAGCGGAGCCAAAGGAGCCAAATCGGAAATGCGTTTTAGCTGCAATCTGAATTCAGGTACGGCTGTTTCTCAAAGCACTCCAAAAACACTTTACCAGATCAAATACACCGAAAGTGAACTCGGGTCCAAAGGACATGTGTCTATAAAAAACAATGGCTCCGCCACACTTTTTGCCAAACTGCTTGTGGAAGGCATTCCGCTTGTCGGAGATCAGACAGCCAGTGCCAAAGACCTGAAAATAACCGTGAAATACAAAAACCTGAAAGGCGAAGAGATGAAGCCCGATATCATCCAGCAGGGAACCGATTTCATCGCCGAAGTCACTTTAAGCAATCCGGGAACGAAAGGTTTTCTGAAGGAAATGACACTCAACCAGATTTTTCCCAGCGGATGGGAGATTCACAACACAAGAATGGATGAAACAGCTGCCTCCTCGCCTGCCCGATACCAGAATGTGAGAGATGACCGTGTTTACAGTTATTACGAACTGGAATCCAATGCAAGCAAAACATTCGTCATTCAACTGAATGCAACTTATCTCGGGCGGTTTTATCTGCCCACGGTTTCCAGTGAGGCGATGTATGATCACAGCATCCAGGCCCGTGTACCCGGCAGATGGGTAGAAGTAGTCAGGGAAAAGAGTGCATTAAGCATCAAATAAGCCATGAAAAACAAAGCGGTTTTGTTTCTATCTCTGATCAGAAAAAGGAAGTATGCAATTGCCCTGGCAGCACTCTTTCTTTTTCTGACCTGGTATGCCTTTTGTCTTCCTGCCCGTTTGTTTCCTGAAAACACATCCACCGTTCTGCTGGACAAAGAGGGCAATCTGCTGGGCGCGCAGATTGCCAAAGACGGGCAGTGGCGATTCAGTCCGGGCCGAAGCATCCCTGCCAAATTCGAGAAATGCCTGCTTCAGTTTGAGGACAGGAATTTCTATCACCATTTCGGCATCAGTTTTTCTGCCATCGGGCGCGCCTTGCTGCAAAACATCCGCAATAAAAAAGTAGTCAGCGGAGGAAGCACCATAACGATGCAGCTGGCCAGGGTTATGCGGAAAAATCCAAGACGCACGGTAGCCGAAAAAGCGATTGAAATGATCCTGGCCACCCGCCTCGAAATGCGTTTTGGCAAAAAAGAAATTCTTAATTTTTATGCATCCAATGCCCCTTTCGGCAACAATGTGGTAGGTCTGGATGCCGCATCCTGGCGCTATTTCGGCCGGAGCCCGGACAAATTAAGCTGGGCCGAAAGTGCCACTCTGGCCGTTCTTCCCAATGCACCGGGTTTGATTTATCCCGGTAAAAATCACAAAACACTTCTTGAGAAGAGAAACCGGCTTCTTAAAAGTTTGTTCGATATGAAGCAACTCGATCAAACCACCTACCAGCTGGCCCTGACCGAGCCATTGCCCGAAAAGCCCCTTCCTCTTCCGCAACTGGCCCCCCATCTGCTTGCCCGTCTTGTCAAGGAGAACGGCAAAGGGCAAACGCTGAAAACCACACTGGATGGAAATTTGCAGTTGAAAGCCATGCAGATGTTGCAGCTGCACAGCAAACTCCTGCAGGAAAACAAAATCTTCAATGGATCTGTGCTCATTACTTCGGTCAAAACAGGAGAAGTGCTGGCTTATGTGGGCAATACCAAAATGCCCGATACCGAACACGGAAACGATGTGGATTGCATTCTGGCGCCACGGAGTACCGGCAGTATCCTGAAGCCGTTTTTATATGCCAAATGCCTGGAAGACGGAATCATCACCCCGGGCATGCTTGTTCCGGATATCCCCACGCAGTTCGGGAGCTTTGCGCCGAAAAATTTCAGCATGCAATACGATGGCGCCGTTCCTGCAAACAAAGCCCTGACCAGAAGTTTAAACATACCCATGGTGTTGCTCCTGAATGAGTATGGTGTTGAAAAATTTCACCGCGAATTGAAAAACATCGGCCTAAGCACATTGACCAAATCAGCCAGACACTATGGGCTTTCGCTCATTCTGGGCGGGGCAGAAGCCAAACTCTGGGATCTGAGCAGTGCGTATACCCATATGGCACAGCAACTGAGAAACGAAAATGAAAGCCCGCTCTTTTATCTCAGCGGCCCGAAAGCGGCGGCACACGAACAGCGGAATAAGGAAACGGACTGCGCAAAATTCAACAAAGCCTGCATTTACAAAACCTTTGAAGCAATGGTGGAAGTCAACAGACCCGACGAAGAAGGCAACTGGCGCGTATTTGCTTCAGCCCGGAAGATCGCCTGGAAAACAGGAACCAGCTTCGGCTTTCGCGATGCCTGGGCCATTGGCATCACCCCCGATTATGTGGTGGCGGTATGGATAGGCAATGCCGAAGGGGAAGGACGTCCCGGGCTCACCGGAATAAAAGCGGCGGCTCCGCTGCTCTTCGATTTGTTTGCCCTCTTACCCAAAGAAACACGCTGGTTCAGCATGCCCAGGGAGGAGATGTGTTGTGTTTCAGTCTGCAGGGAAAGCGGGCACCGGGCTTCGGATTTATGCGAAAAAACAGATTCGGTGTGGCTTCCCAAAACCTGCCTGAACACCTCTGTCTGCCCTTACCACCAGACGATTCATCTGACCAAAAATGGAAAACAACGCGTGGAAAGCGATTGCGAAAGTGTATACAACATGAAAAATGTCACCTGGTTTGTGTTGCCGCCGGTGATCGAGAAATTCTACAAAACCAATCATCCGAATTACACCTCTCTGCCCGATTTCAAACCCGAATGCAAAGCCGGGGCAAGCGACAAAGCCATTGCCATATCCTATCCCAAACCCAACAGCAAAATCTATGTTCCGGTAGAGATGGACGGAAGCGTGGGACGCACCGTTTTTGAAGCCACACACCGCAACTCACACACAAAGATTTACTGGAATCTGGATGAGACCTATATCGGACAAACGCAGGAAATACATCAGCTAGCCCTAAATCCACCTGTGGGTAAACACAAACTGATGCTGACGGATGAGAACGGAGTGAGTGTGGTGGTGAAATTTGAAATTATCGGAAATGAGCATGTGGAGTAAATCTTGGGGTACATCCAAAATCAATTTCATTTTTTCCGGCTTTGGCCGAATGCTTTGGAGAGCCTTTGATGTCATGAATTACACCATAAACCAACATCTTGCTTTATGATTTCATAGAGCGCCAGATAAGGGGAACTTGTCAAAGAGATCATGCCGAATCCTTTTTTTCTTACCTGATAGATAAGGGGATTTTTCGCAAGCCGACTTATCAATTCTTCAGCCCTGCTTATAAAATCGTTTTCAAAATTTTTTTGCTGTTCATTGTACCACAACATGATTTGTCGAAGATCCTTATGAGCATGATCCGTAACAATAATTCTATAACTCATTTTTTAAGCGTAGAGCGCATCATCTTTTTAGTTTCTGCCCAGGTAAGCGTCTTGCTTTTCCCGCTCCTGTATTTTTTTTTCTCCGCTCTATTTCTGCCCATTGTTCTTCACTCAGGTCATATTCCTTTTTTTGATTCCTGTCGTTGACTATTGTATACACAGCTTGTAAGAAACCAGCATCGTTTATATTGCCGATCGCTTTTATCAATTCCTTTTTCAATGCCGTTGCGGTCATTTTTTTTGCGTTTTAATATATTATCTTTCTTCAACCGGTATAATCTGCAAAATTACCCAATGATAGGAGTTCCCATTGAACATATTGATTTTCATATTTTTCTGTACCGGTAAAATGACAAGCTAAATACAAAATGTTGATCAGAATTTAAAGCCCGTTCTAATCTTTATGAAACACAGAAAATTAAACATTTCACAAAACAATTGTATCAAGCACCACACTCCAGGGCCCGACTCCATGTTTCACAACAGCCACACGGAAATAATAGCGTTGGCCACTGACCAGATTGCTGACCACAATTTGCCGGTTGTTGTTTTCAAAGTAGGTCAGCCAGCTTGCAACATCATTGGGCGTAGTCGTGTATTGCCATTTGTAAACGGCGTATCTGACACGGGTAGTCATTAACTTAACCTGACCGGGCAAGCCGGTGAGTTGGAGTCTGAACCCGGCGGGTTTTGGAGGGGCATCCGACTTTACCTCCATCCCGGAACTTTGTATAATGGCAACGGCATTCTGCGGATCCAGATTCGCAGTCCCCTCTACATAGGCTCCCAGTTGTGTGAGGGCATTGTGGAGTGTTTTTCGTTTGGTCAGCTTATCTTCAGTTGTTGCCGTCCACCCCTTGCGAACGGCATTGTGCGCGGCCTCCAGATCTGCCGTATTCGAACTGATCAGGGCAAGCGAAGGCGAAGGCGACGGGAAATAAGCATTACCGGTCATTGAAACAATCACATGTTTCGAAAATTGTATCATCTCCAGAACATTCATCGACGAGAGCTTCAAGGCTACTTTTGCTTTTCTGACTTTGAGTATGGCCATTGTCGTTTTATTTTATTTCAGTCCTTCCGAAAGGGCTGAATGTTTGTTCAATTTTTTTTGCCGACAGGACAGGGAATTAAGCTCCGCATGTCTTGTTCCTGCGCATCCATCCAATCAGGCTGCTGAAAACCCCAATGGGTCAACTGCGACCCGAATTGACTTCACTTTATCGCAGAGACAGTCAATGAGCTTTCCGACTGACCAAACACCTTCTCAGCGATAGTCAACCAGGACTCTGGCTGACCAAACTTTCTCTCAGGTGTAGTCAACAAGGACTTTGGCTGACCAGACATCTTCCCAGGTATAGTCAGCGAAGACTCTGGCTGACCCAACCTCTTCTCACCAATAGTCAATGAATGCTCTGGCTGGCCCAACTTTTTCTCACAGATAGTCAACGAAGACTATGCTTGACCAGTTGTTCTCTCATGAATAGCCAATGAAGACTCTGGTTGACCGGCTGTCTATTCCTGAAATGTCAAAGGGCTCTTTTCATGCAACTATGCCGAATCAGCAGATATCACCCTCCGATGGAATGGATACACAGCCTGCTTTTAAAGGATCTCTGTTACCCTCCCTTTAAATGATCTGGCCATATAAAATTAGAATCTCTCTTTAGAGATGACAATCAGGGAGCCGGTTTTGTGACAGTTGGGAATGAATTATTCGAATTTTACGAGTAAATACTTAGTCGATTCTAAGTGAAAAGCAGGAGGGGATAAATGTTGGGGTATTGAGGCGAGGAAAGTTCAGGAAGAAACGATTACCCATACCGTGCAACGCGGAGAAATGCGGTATCTTTTTTGAAATGCTTTTTTGAGTATCCAGCCCGTGAGAAAAAGGCTTGATCCGGCAAGCAGGGTTTCATTTCTCACTATGGGTTGTGTTCCATTGGTCAGATTGTTAAACACATCCAGCCCCGCAAACCCGATTCCGGTCCAGATAAAGAATTTAGACAGCATGCGGGTCACGTAATTCGATTCGTCTGTGTAAACTACCGCCAGATCTTTCAGGGGCATGTTGAAATTGTCAAAGCGGATGAGCGTATCTTCGATACTTTGTATAATGACGTTGTATTTGGCCGGGTCGTTTTTCATCCGAAAATGAAAATCATCGCCTTCATGAATCAATACCCGGCTGGTGTGTCCGTACCAATGTGACACATGCAGCGCGAGCATGTTTTGGGCAGGGATACGGATTGACAAAGACAGAGCAATAAACAGGCAGGGAAAGCCGGCATAAAGCGAACGCCTTTTGAAATATCTCTTTAACCCCATTGCGAAGAACTTATTTAATCTCCATAAATATAACGAATCCTGAGCCGACAGAAACACCTCAGCCCCTCGGTCCCCCTCTCTATGAAAACACCTCAGCCCCTCGGTC
>PLXK01000226.1 GCA_003151415.1 Bacteroidota bacterium | reverse complement strand
CCTTTGGATCAGGATATTTTGCTTTTATCGCTTTGTTGTACCAGGCTTCGCTTTGTTTGCTGTCCTGCATAAATCTGTAACATTCAGCAACCATATACGTGCAACGCGCTTTCTCATCCTTCCGCTTTACTTTCGGCAGGGCCTTTTTGTAAAGTTCGATGGCATTGTAATAGACCTTATTCTGATAAGCCAGGTCGGCATCTTTCACAAAATTCTTTTGTGCATGTGCCGAGCTCATGGACAGAGCAAGTAAAGCTATACTTAGTACTAGCACCCGTATAATTTTCATATCCTGAATTTTTGTTTTTACGATTACGTCCCGTGTTAACGGGTGCTAAAATAATTAATAATTCCAAACAAAAAAAAAAGAATCGGCACTTTAACCCGTTTTTGAAGCCCAAATCCATCGTTCTTCGTGAAATGATCTGGTCTTTGTCAAATAACGGGCATAAAATGTATTATTCGGTGGTAAATCTCCAATTCTTATCAAATCCGCGTGGAATGAACAGGTCGGGGTGTGCGTACCCCGACCTGTCCGTTTTCTGATCCAAGGATCCTTTACTGTCAGCAATCCAAAAGCAGAACAAATTCCTGAGAAACCTTATTTTGTAAACAGCAATTCCCTGTATTTGGGCAAAGGCCAGTTTTCATCGTCGATGACCAGTTCGAGTTTATCGGCATGATAGCGGATGTCTTCAAAAAAGGCTTTAACCTTGTTGCAGTATTCCTCGGCCTGTTTTTTATGACCATCAATGGCATTGGCTTTTTTGCGGGCTTCAATCATCTCATCCACTTTTGTCTTGATGGCTCCCATGTGCTCTGAAATTTCAAGAATGATTTCAAGCTGAACGCTGGCGGCCTTGTGATACTCCTTATTTTCAAGAATATTTTTCAGACCCGACACATTGTCTACAAGAATTTTCTGGTATTTGATGGCCGTAGGAATGATGTGATTCAGCGCCAGATCGGCCATCACACGGCTTTCGATCTGAATCTTTTTTGTGTAGTTTTCGAGATAGATGTCGTAACGCGCTTCCTGTTCGCGGTGCGTCATGATGCTGTGCCGTTCAAAAAGGGCTATGGAGCTTTTCTGCAGGTATGCATCCAGAGCCGCTGGGGTTGTATTGAAATTGCTCAGTCCTCGTTTTTTAGCTTCGTCTTTCCATTCATCGCTGTATCCGTTGCCTTCGAACAGGATACGTTTGGACTTCTTGATGTAGTCGACCAGCACCTGAAAAATGGCTTCATCTTTCTCGATGTCTTTTTGGGTGAGGGCATCCACATCTTTCTTGAACAGACAAAGCTGATCGGCCATGATTGCGTTCAGAACCGTCATCGGGCCGGCGCAATTGGCCGAAGAACCCACGGCCCGGAATTCAAATTTATTTCCGGTAAATGCAAACGGAGAAGTCCGGTTCCGGTCGGTGTTGTCAAGCAGAATATCCGGAATTTTTCCGATATCCAGTTTCAATGCGGTTTTCTCATCGGGTGTCATTTTACCCGATTTCACGCGTTTTTCAAGATCCTCCATGATCTGTGTCAGCTGGCTTCCGATAAAAATACTCATGATGGCAGGAGGCGCTTCATTGGCGCCCAGCCGGTGGTCATTGCTGGCCGAGGCGATGGAAGCCCGGAGCAAATCGGCATTGTCATGCACAGCTTTTATTGTATTGATAAAAAATGCCAGAAACTGAAGATTGGTTTTGGGCGTTTTGCCGGGTGACAAGAGATTCTTGCCCGTGTTTGTCCCCAGGCTCCAGTTGTTGTGTTTGCCGCTGCCATTGACTCCGGCATAGGGTTTTTCATGAANNGTCGGGTTTTGACCGGAATGCCAAGAAGCCAGCACTCCTGTTCAAAATCCCGCATGAATGCCGTGGCCCTGTCGGGAATGGATCCAAAGTAATGGTCTTCCAGCTGCTGTCCTTTTGCGGGGGCATGTCCAAAGAGGGTGCGGCCACACATCTGCAAATCGGGCCGGGCCGTGTACAAGGCGGTATCCACAAGAAAATATTCCTGTTCCCAGCCCAGCGTGGCCGTTACCTTGGTCACGTTTTTATCAAAATACTGACACACCTCTGTGGCGGCTTTATCCAGTGCACTGAGCGCTTTGAGAAGCGGGGTTTTAAAATCGAGCGATTCTCCGGTATAGGAAACAAAAATGGTGGGAATGCAAAGTGTGGAACCAATCAAAAAGGCGGGCGAAGTCGGGTCCCAGGCTGTGTATCCGCGGGCTTCAAAAGTATTGCGGATACCTCCGCTTGGAAACGAGGAAGCGTCGGGTTCCTGCTGAACGAGTTGTCCGCCGCCAAACGATTCCATGGCTCTGCCATTTTCGATGGGTGTAAAAAAGGCGTCGTGTTTTTCGGCAGTTGTACCGGTCAGGGGCTGGAACCAATGTGTATAATGTGTGGCTCCTTTGCTCATGGCCCAGGCCTTCATGCTGTTGGAAACCTGTTCGGCCATTTTACGATCGATTTTGGTGCCGCTTTCTATGGCCTGCATCACACTGCCGAAAGCTTCTTCGCTGAGGTATTCACGCATCGCATCGCGTCCAAATACATTTCGCCCGAAAAAATCAGAAACTTTGTCACAGGGGAGTTTCACTTCCACCGGCTGACGGCTCAATACTTCTTCCAATGCCCTGAATCTGTTGATTGCCATTTTTTATGTGTTTATATGTGAATAAATACGACCTTTCAAACCCGGGTCTTTTTGTTTTTCTTCTTCGGATTCTTCCAAAATCAATCCGGCACCAAATGTATTCGTTTTTTCAGGGCAGATCAAACACAAATGTGAATATTTTACCAACACCCCCCTATTTTTAGGGGTCAATTTAAAATATAACCACATTTTAATGATNNAGTATTTATGGGGTCTAATGGGATATTATTCAATTATTCAGATCCTGAATAAACTCCGGAATTGCAAAAAAGCGGACAATTAAATCCCGCTTCTGCCGAATTTCGATCGGAGGAAGAATGGTTCAGATAAAATGCAATAAAAAAACGGGGGATTTAATGCTGGGGCGGAACCACTGGTGGTTCTTTTTTCACTTCGGGCTCTTCGTCCGACCTGATCAGCTGAGGAGGCGGGCTGGGTTCTCTGGGGGTCAGCACCGGATCGTTTTCGCGCGAGTACATGGGCCGGGGCTCATCTTTCAATGCATTTTCGATGTTTACGGTTCGCTCGATTTCGGTAACGCTTTTCTGAATCTCGTCCTGGATATTGTTTGCCGCCGCCTTGAACTCTCTCATCCCTTTACCAATGACACGGGCCATTTCAGGGATTTTCTTGCCCCCGAAAAAAATGATGATAACAAAGACAATCACCAGAACCTCGCCGGTGCCGATGCTTTCGAGAAAAAGTAATGGGGCTTGATGGCTGAACATGATCTATAGCTTGAAAATTCCGTTCATTCCTCAGACTTGTTGTCTGATTTACAAGGCAAAGGTACGGAAACAAAAAAGACTCCGGAGTTCCCGGAGTCTTTTTTTGTGCATTCTTCATGTATTTTAATATGACTATTTTTTAGCAGGTACTTCTCCGTCTTTCTTATCGAAATCCACAACAATCGGCGTGGCGATACAAAGCGAAGAATAGGTTCCGATAACCACACCGATAAGCAGTGCGAAGGCGAAACCGCGGATCACGTCACCACCGAAGATAAAGATGGCCAGCAGAACGAAGAACGTGATGGCAGAGGTATTGATTGTACGGGTAAGGGTACTGTTCAATGCGTAATTGATCATGTTGTGCTGCTCTGTCTTTGTCATCGACTGCTTCTGGGTGAGGAACTCCCTGATTCTGTCGAATACAACGACGGTATCCGTCATCGAATAACCCATTACAGTCAAAATCGCCGCTACGAAATCCTGGCCGATCTCCAGGGAGAAAGGAAGAATACCGTCGAAAATGACGTAACACGACATAACCACCAGCACGTCGTGGAAAAGGGCCGCTACCGCACCCAATCCATACTGCCATTTTTTGAAACGCACCAGAATGAACAGGAACATCAATACACAGGAGAAGAAAATGGCCAGCAAGGAGGCGTAAACAATATCCTTGGCAATGGCAGGGCCCACCTTCATCGAACTCATGATGGTATAGTTGGGCTGAATCTTTTTCAATCCATCGTTCAGTGCCTTGTCAACGATATCATCGGCCTTGATGTTGGCTCCTGTTTCGTTGATGAGGTACGTAGTGGTGATTTTCACCTGGTTGGAGGAACCAAAGGTCTTTACTTCCGGCTCAGCGCCAAAGTTTACTTTCAATGCGGCACGAACAGCTTCCACCTGCACCGGGTTCTCGAAACGAACCTGATAAGTGCGGCCTCCTTCGAAATCAACGCCCAGATTGAATCCGCCTTTTTTGAGGAAGAATACCAATCCGACCAGGATGATGGCGCTGGAGAAGATGTAGAAATATTTCCGTTTGCCTACGAAATCAATTTTCGCATTGCGCAGCAGGTTTTCGGTTGAAGGAACAGAGAACTTGATCACGGCATTGGGTTTCTTCAGCATGCTGTCGAAAATCAAGCGGGTGATAAAGATCGCGCAGAAAAGTGAACTCAAAATACCGATGATCAGAGTCGTTGCAAAACCCTGTACCGGTCCGCTACCGAAAATGAACAGGATGATACCTAATATAAGTGTGGTTAAGTTCGAGTCAAGGATGGATGACATGGCATGACGATACCCTTCAGACACGGCCAGCGCAATTCCTTTTCCTTCGCGCAGTTCTTCACGAACGCGTTCGAAGATCAGGATATTCGCATCCACCGAAAGGGCTATGGTCAGCACGATACCGGCAATACCGGGAAGCGTCAGGATGGCACCGAGTGAGGTCAGCACACCCATGATGAAGAATACGTTGATCAGAAGCGCAAGACCGGCAACCAGACCCGCTTTGTTGTAATAGAAAGCGACATAGATCAGAACCACGATAAGAGCAACGGCAAAGGAAAGAAGACCGGCACTGATGGCTTCCTGACCGAGAGTCGGACCGACAACGGTTTCTTCAACAATACGCGCCGGAGCCGGCAGTTTACCAATGCTCAGGATGTTTACCAGGTCACTGGCTTCGTTGATGGTGAAATCGCCGGTGATGGAAGAACGTCCGTTGGGAATTTCTCCGTTTACACGCGGTGCCGAGTAGACGTTGTTATCGAGAACGATGGCAATGCATTTTCCGATGTTGTCGTGTGTCAGGATCTTCCACTGATGAGCTCCTTCGCCATTCATGGCCATGGAGATTTCGGGGTTACCTCCGCTTTGCTGATTGAATTCAACGCGTGAATCAACAACCACATCGCCTTCCAGGGCGGCACGGCCTTCACGGCTGCTTACGCGGATGGCATAAAGCGCAAATGCCTGAGATCCCTTTGACGGTTTTACTCCCCAGAAGAAGCGGATGTTTTTTGGAAGAATATCCATCACCCGTTTCATACGAAGCATGGCGTTGACTTTGGCCGTATCCTTGGCAAGTGAATAACCCACAACAGGACCTTCCATGGCTTCCATCTTGCCGTCTTTGGTCTGTCTTACGGCAGGCTGAAGAGGTGTCAGAAGCGGGTGTTTTTTCTGCTGATCAGCCAGGCTCTCTGCGCCTGCTTTTCCTTTTACCTTGGCCGTATCGGTTTTATCCTTTTTGTTATTGAGCTGTTCGGCAAGTGATTTTGTTTTTGTTGTATCGGCAGCTGTTTTGGAAGCATCGGCAACGTTCTTTTTATCATCTGCCTTCTTTACCTTGTCTTTGTTTTTGCCGGCTTTAACAACCGCTTTTCCATTCTTTGCACCTTTGGTCGTATCGGCAGCAGCTACCTTGGCAATGGAATCCGTTTTTGCCTTGTTCATGGCAATGGAATCTTCGGCCGGGCTGTTCATTTTGCTCAGTTTGTCATCTGCACTGAACAAGGCGTTGACCACTTCTCCGTTTTCAAAGGTTTCCCAGAATTCGAGGTTGGCAGTTCCCTGCAGCAGCTTACGGACACGGTTTTTGTCTTTTACACCGGGCAATTCAATCAGGATACGTCCGGTATTCGATAAAAGCTGGATGCTGGGCTGAGCCACACCAAACTTGTTGATCCGTTGTTCAAGAATCAGTTTGGCACGTTTTACCGACTCGGTTGCTTCAGTATTCAATACTTTCAGAACATCGGCATTGGTCGAGTTGAAATTGATTTTGTTTTTCAGTTCAACAGTCTGGAAGAAGGCAGCCAGTTTGGAGTTGGGGTTGTTCTTTTCAAAAGCACGTCCGAAGAGTTCAACAAAAGTACCTTGCTGTGTTTTCGACATTTCGATGGCATCGGTAATCGACTTGTTGAAATCCTTATCCGGGTTGTAATTGCTCATGGCCTTGACAATCTCCGGAACGGAAATTTCCATGGTCACGTTCATACCGCCTTTTAAGTCAAGACCCAGGTTGATGGCATGCTGACGAACCTGTGCGCCGGTATACTTGATGATGCCCAGGCTATAGACATTCTCATTGGCGATAGAATCGGACAAAAAGAACTCTTCGCGTTTTTGACGGATCGAATCCAGGTACGCTTTTAATTTTGTCGGGTCGCCCGCCGAAAACTTCCTGGCGCTGTCCTGTACAGCCTTGCGGTTGATATAATTTTCTGAATATGTCTTGGCATCTTTATCTATACCGTTCGCCACAAAGGTGAAAGACAAATAGAACAAACACGACAGAGCCATTAAAATGGTAAATGCTCTGATGGCACCTCTTAAATTTTGCATACTTAATTCCTATTAATATATAGTTAAAACATGTCTTTTTCTGATTTTTCAGAAACCTTCCTTAAAAATGAAGGGTGCAAATATAGAATTTCAATCATTAT
>PLXK01000206.1 GCA_003151415.1 Bacteroidota bacterium | reverse complement strand
TTTGTATTCTTCCTTTTCGGGTTTAGAATCATTTCACCCCTCTGGGGTTTGTTTGTATTCTTCCTTTTCGGGCTTAGAATCATTTCACCCCTCTGGGGGTTTGTGACCGCTGCCAATTGGTTTCAACTACTTCACTACAGTAACACGCCCCTCCATCCGGATAAAATTCATCTCCATATCCCAGCACTCAATCTTCCATATATAAACATCCTGTTGAACAACATCGGCTCCGCTTCTCAGTCTGCCGTCCCAACCCTGGCCCCATACGCTGGTTTGCCAGACCGTATTGCCCCAACGATCGAATACCCAGATCTGATACCGGGCCGGATCAATGTTCTCGCCAAGAGGCAGAAAAAAATCATTCAGCCCATCGCCGTTCGGACTGAAACAGTTGGGCACATAAATAACCGGATCGGGTTTCACCGTTATGCAATGAACCGTGCTGTCGGTACAACCATTTTCGTTCCGGACATTTAACCTCACACAATAAGTTCCTGCCTCTGTAAAGGCGAAACAGGGATTTTCTTCGGCGCTCACCGTGTTCTTCGCATCACCAAAATGCCAGAATGGAATCAGCCCGGCAGAAGATGTATTCACAAAACAAACCTTCGGATCAAAAACAGAAACGGAAGCCGGCGAAGCAGTGAATGCCGCAACAGAAGGGGGATATACATGCATGTAATTGTTGAGGACCAGTTTTTGAACACAGCCCGGAGAACTTTTGCCAGTAAGAGTAATGGTGTATTGTCCTGCCTCATTGTAACAATGTACCGGCGAACTCTGAAGCGTGCTGTCGCCATCGCCAAAGGTCCATAAATAGAGAGCCCCCCCGCTGGAGTTGTTTTTAAAGGATGCACAATAAGGTGCACAGGCCGCTGTGTCTGTCGAAAAGGCCAGCGAAGGCAAAGGCAAAAGGGTAAGCACCACACTGTCTCTTGCAGGACAGCCATTGCGGTCTTTTACCTGCAGATTGTATGCGCAGCTCGATGCCGGACTCACAAGCACAGAGTCCCCGCTTAACGCTCCGGGCCGCCAGGAGCAGGTATAGGGTGCCGTACCTCCGCTTGTCAGGGCAACGAGTTGGGCGCTCTGCCCCTTGCAAAAGAAAGGCGCCGAAGGCGAAATCGTTGCCACAACAGGAGCAGGAGCTACAAGTCTGGCGATAGTTGTTGTTGTGCAACCCAAAGAATCTGTAACCGTAACGGTATAAGTGCCCGGTACGAGCATGGTTGCTGTTTGACTGGTTTGTGGGGGCGTGGTGTGCCAGGAATAGGTATAAGGCAGGGTTCCTCCCGCAGCCATGGCGGTGACTGTTCCGGTACTGTCGCTGCACAAAGGTGAAGAAACAAGCGCACCGGCACCGATGCCGGTCTGAACAAGAATCTGGCGGACAGAATCTGCACAGCCAAGTTTGCTGTGAACAACAAGCGTAACGACATAAGATCCTGGCCGGGGATAATTGTGTGTGGGATTGTTCGATGCAGATGTTGTGCTGTCGCCGAAATTCCACGAACAAGTTATTGCCCCGGCACTTGTATTGGTAAAACCGACAAGGCCTCCGCTGCAGCTTGGTTTGATAATCTGGTAAACAAAAGCGGCCTGCGGACCGGGAACAATTTTAACGGTATCTGTCAAAACCGAAAGGCAGGTTTTGTTTGTTACCGATGACATGGTGACGGTATAAATCGTTTGCGCTGTGGGTGAAACCGTAATGCCTGTGGTCGTTTCATTGCCCGGGCTCCAGGAGTAACCGGCAAAACCCACAGGAGCATTGAGCGTAACAGAACCTCCGATACAGGTGCTGTCGGTTCCGGAAATTTTCATCCGCGCACAGGAACAGTCGACATAGGCATAACCAAAATGAGCCCCCAGACAGCAATCGCCCACGGTGAATTTGATGGTGACAGCCTGACCGATATAGGCGCTCAAATCCACATTCACGGCAGACCAGGGACGGTAGTATACATTCGGCGCACAGGCAGATTTAAAAAAGCCCGGAATCGTACTGTCGGCAACGACAAGAAAATGGGCGCATTGAACGGGAAGGTTATTTTGATCAAAAATGTCTACAGAAAAAAACGGTTGTTGCGAAGGCTGGTGCCCTCCGTTTTGGATGACTACCGCATAATGATAAACCAGCTGGGCATTGGCGGCTCCAACACTGAATGTTTGTTCAAGCGTGCCTCCTGCAGCACCGCTGTTTGTGCCGTCGCCCAACATGACAGAATAATTTGTTCCCGGAAAAACCACGGGAAAAGCGCCGCAGCCGTCGGTTCCGGTTGTCACAATGGTGTGCTGGGGTGAGGGCAGACCGGACGAAGCAATCAGATAATTCGGACAAAAAGCGTTTGCAGAAGCGCAAACGATATTTCCATCGGTACCTGTCCAGCCTGTAAAATCTCCTGTTCCGAAATCAAGATTGGTGCAGCCCGCGTTGGGTGCAGAGGGTGGAGGAATCATTTCCACGGTCATGTCGTAACTGAAACAATGCGTCAGGGCTGTGGCTGAATTGCTGATGAGGATAAAATAACAGGAACCCTGTACGACATTCAAGGTCATGGAAACTGAACCCGAAACAAGTTGGGTGACAGCGCCCAAACAAGAGTTAGCACTGGGGCATCCCTGCCAGACCGAAATGGCGGCATCCGGAAAAACAGGACTCAGATTGTTCAACGTGATGGCACAGGTACCGGTTTGTGTGGAACAAAAACAATACAGCCATTCATCACTTTTCAGATAGGAAGCAGCCAGACAATTGGATGTGATGCCGGAAGGAGTAAAGGTATTGGGCGCCCCGCAGGTGGTTCCGGAAGTGGAAAAAGGAAGACTAAGCGGAGTGGCCAGGGCAATGGCGCAACTGCTCCCTCCGCTTTGAGCACACAAGGATACCGGAAAAAGAAAGGCCGTTAAAAAACCAAAACGGAAATAAAGCAGAATTCTTTTCATCGGTCATCGTGTTTCTTCCTTTCTGTTTCAACAAGCCTTCTGTTTTAAATATATTCTGTTAAAAAAAAGAATCAAAACCGTTCTCTGGTCCATTATTAAGATTCGCAAAGGGTAAAAAATTGAAATCAAAAATTCAAGCCATTGAATCCAGTGATAAAAAACCGGAAAATGGAATTCCGTCAGAATCATTCAGAACTAAAAAACTGAAAAACGCGGCACTTTTTCTACTGTTAAGTATCTCGGTTCTATTACGTAGAGAACATCGTATAAAACACGTAAAATGGGGGGGTGCTGGAACAAAACAGGGGGTTCGAGGATTATATACTAAATGGAAGTCGACAACCATTTTTGAAACCGCAAAAAAATTAAACAGGATTTGCGGGGAATGAAAAAGGAATCTGGGAAAAAAAATGACGTATTGATGAAATGCATCCCGGTTGAATCGACCGGAGCTCAGATCGAAACGATCGGGATGCATGTGAAGGCGATCTGACTCAGGTGAGTTCTATCGGGGCCCCGGTGAACACACTATGGATTCCGATCGTATCGATCGGGACGCAGATGAAAAAGATCTGTGTTCCTGTTGATATCATGGGAATTCCGATGAATGCGATCCGTATTCAGGTTGACCCTGTCGGAGCTCCGGCAGAGATGATCTGAGTGTGGTTGAAACAATCGGAACTCCGGTACGAACTGTTTGGGTCCAGATGGATAATGTCACTGCAGCTATTGAAGAGGTCTGAACTGAAATGAATAAGACCAGAAGGCAGATTGACATCTCCGGAGTCCAGACAGATGACGATGGACCGGTTTCGCAGATTCAAAACATTCAATATTCTTTGATTGCGCAAAAGAAGAATGTTGGGTCTCCTGTTGATTACGCTTACGGACCGGTAATAATGTACTGTTGAGGACAAGGAACCATTCGCAGCAACACATTTAAACCGCCCGGAACAAAACGAAATGTTAAACAAAAACCAAACAAAAATGAAAAAACAAATGATAATGCTTACAATAATTGTGGCAAAAAGAGTCAAAGTGGCTCTTTTGCTGAGTAAAAAAACAGTCGCGCAGCTCATTGCAGATGCCAAGTCGTATGTTGACGGAATATCCAAAAATGCGGCAACGTTTCCTGCGCCGTCTCCGGCCAGCGCTACAATGAATGCATTGATTACAAAACTGCAGATTGATGAAACAGCAGCAATGGCACGCACGAAGGGAGCCGTGGCCGTTCGGAATGCATCGAAGAAAGCCCTGGAACTCGGGATGACCGACCTGGCTTCTTATGTGGAGAGCATAGCCAATGCGGATCCGGCCAATGCGGAGGCGATTGTAAAACTTGCAAACATGGTATTGAGAAAACATACTGTGGCTGTGAAAAATAATTTCACTATGGTGCAAGGCAAAAATGCCGGAGAACTGGTTATGACCTGCAAATCAGAAAAAGGCAGAGTCACTTTCAATTTCGAAATCAGTACCGACAATACAAATCCGGCTCTCTGGAAATCGGTGCAAAACAAATCGATTGCGAAAGTTACCGTAACCGGACTGACCAGCGGAACCCGTTATTATGGACGGGTGTTGCGGACAGACAAAACCGGGACTTTCCAGGTTGGCTCTGACCTGAACGCAATTGCACACTAAGCTTGTTTTTAGCTTGGCTGTTTCGGGTTGAGTACGTACAATCCGAAACCTGAAATGATCCTGAAAGGCACAGAAAGCGCGGCAATACTCCGGGCTGATCTGTGCCTTCTTTTTGCTTTATTCTGCGGGAAACTCTTTTTTGACGGGGCGGAATGAAATCATTTCACAATCCAAGCCCTTTTCCTAAATTGCGTCCGCAATAAAATCCCTGAATATGGAACTGAAACCGGAAATCATAGAAAGGCTTACCAAGCTGGATGAAAAATACCAGGCCATGGGGCAAAATCTGAGCTCGTATCTCGACGGTTTGCTTTTTGCCGATTACCTGACCTATTGGGATTATATCCATCTCGATACCCTGCTGAGTCTGCAAAGTCCGAAAACCAGTTTCCCCGACGAGCAGGTTTTTATCATTTATCACCAGATAACCGAATTGTATTTCAGGCTCTGCATGGTTGAGTTCGAACAACTCGAAACGAAAAAGGAAATTAAACTTGATTTTTTCATCAACCGGTTGGGAAGGCTCAACCGCTATTTCGATGCGCTCATTTCTTCTTTTGACATCATGGTGGATGGAATGGATGTCGAGCAATTTTTGAAATTCAGGATGTCACTTCTTCCCGCAAGCGGATTTCAAAGCGGTCAATACCGGATGATCGAATTTTGTTCAACCGATTTTGTAAACCTGATCGGGACCGAACACGGCAGCAAATACAGCGGCGTATTTACAGACTCCATGATCGAGGGCATGTACGAACATCTTTATTGGAAAACCGGGGCCACCGAATTGTCCACCGGAAAAAAGACACTCACACTCGAACAATTCGAGAAAAAATATTCAGCAAGCTTTCTTTCGCTTTCAAAAAGGTTCCGCACAAGAAATCTGAACGCCATTTACAAATCATTTTCGGCCGAAGACCAGAAAAACGAAAAACTGATTCATGCCCTGAAACAGCTTGATGCCAATGTAAACATCAACTGGAAACTTTCGCACTACAAATCGGCTGTCCGCTATTTGCAAAAAAATCCCGAAGACATTGCGGCAACCGGAGGAACCAATTGGCAGAAATACCTTCCGCCGAGATTTCAGCGGATCAGTTTCTTTCCCGAACTCTGGAATAAAGAAGACATGGAGAATTGGGGAAAAAACTGGGTAAAACAACATGTTTTTGGCGAAAAACAAGGTTAAGCCTCCGGAGAAAAAAAGACAAAGCATTTCTTTCCCATATTAAAGACAGCATACAGAAAAGCCGCAAGAGTTCACCCCTCGCGGCTTTTCAATTGAAACACGGGTTGTCCCATTCATTGACGCTGAAATTTTTCCGGAATGTCAAACCCAGAAACAAGCCAAAGCCGACAAGAAAGATCAGCGTGTGAATAAAGAATGCAATGCGGTAATAGATAATCTGTTCCGCATTTGTTTCATTGCGGATCAGCCAGTCGATCGGGGCTATACTGGCCAGCACAACAGACAGAGCAAGCAAGGTATAGGCAAAGGAATAAATGTTCTGAAGCGGCCAGACCAGCAAACGGCGGTACCAGGCCAGATCGGTTCCCCACTGATGGATGAGGTAAAAAGTCTCCTCGTTTACCTGGGCGAAAAGCAAAGGATCTTTTTTACAGCGGTCTTCCAGCCGAAACATATCGGGCGGGGCAATCATCCTGAATTTTTCGATTTGCAGATCGTTTTCTTTTTCGAAAAGGTTGATTTCAATCAGCACATCCTGCGGAAAATCATTTTTGAATGAACTGCTTTCCAGAAAACGCAGCCGGTACCGCGTGCAGATTTCGTGGATGTCTTCTACTGAAAACAGACGACTGGCATCGTATTTCAGCAGCGATAAAGGTTGGGAAGTTTCGTAATTGGGAGTTTTCAGCCGATCAAGAACCTCTTTGTCTCTTTTGGCGCCTCTTTTTAAAAGCCCCAACGCTTCAGACAATAACAAGTGTTCTTTTCTCTCGTGCAGCTCGCGTTCGCGGATCAGTTCCTCCCTGATATTAACGGGACCAAAGATCATGTTGACACAGTTTGGTTGTCTGTATCAAATTTAAGAAAAAGCTCTTGCTTTTAAAAGAGAACAAACAGAAAGAGAAAAAAAACAAAGCGGAAAAACATTGCTTTTTTCAAACCAAAAGAGTATCAAACAAGTTCCGTATCCTCCATCCCGTCTTTTGATGGAAATCTCAAAATCAATTGCCCGTTCAGGGCATGAAGCACTTTGATCATCGTATCGAGTCTTTGGATTTTCAGGTTGTTTTCCATTTTTGACACATAGGTTTTATCCATTTTCAGGATTTCTGCGAGCTGGCTTTGTGTCATGCGGTTTTGCTCACGCGTTCGTTGAATGAGTTCTCCAAGAGCATCCAGGCGTATGAAGGAAGGACGTCTTTGAAGAAGAACCTCTTTTTCTGTGAGGCTTTGTTTGGCAATCCCGATTCCGGGAGAAGTGTCTTTCTTTTTTGGCGTTTTCATTTCTTGTTTCCTTTAGAAAAATGTATTTGAACCGAAAGATACCGATTCGACGCAAATGATGCACTAAAGTGCATTGTTTTGGGCGGCAAACGAATCCGGCATGCCCAAAAACAAGAAAACAATCTCGCTGGTTATCAGTAAATTGCAAATATTTTTCAATTCTGCTGGCACAAAACAGGACCCTTGAGGATTCTATGTAAAAGGGGCAAACAGTAAAGAGATGACAATACCGGAATTTAACACATGTGTAGATCTGTATTCGGATAGCCTCTATCGCTTTCTTCTTAAAAACATGAAGGATACCGATAAAGCAAACGACATCGTTCAGGATACTTATGAAAAGTTGTGGCAGAAAGTTTCGGAAACGGAAATCGACAACGTCAAATCCTATATGTTCACCATTGCCTACAATTTGATGTTGAGACAATACAACCGATCTGCACGCGAGGTGGAGCTGGACGAAATAGAGGAATCAAACGCCATTGAAAAAGAGAAGTATTCTGACTTGAAAGAAATACTCAATGAAGCGCTCCACAGACTTCCCGAAAAGCAGCGCTCAGCAATTCTGTTTCGGGATTATGAAGGGTACAATTACGAGGAGATTGCGAAGATCATGCAAATCGATCCTGTGCTGGTGAGGAAATATATTTTCAGAGCCCGCGTCACATTAAAAAAACATTTAGTCAGCATAGATAACGTCATTTAGTCATGGAACCCATCAATTTAAATAACTACGAATCGGTTTTCCTCGATTACTTCGAGGGCAAACTGACGCCGCAAGAGGTTGGGGAACTTAATCTGTTTCTGGAAAAGCATCCGGAGCTGAAAGAAGAATTTGAAAGTTTTGAAAACATCGCGCTTCCTGAAGAAAACGAGCCGGCATCATTTCAGGGGAAAGAGTCATTGAAAAAAGCGCTGGTGAATGAAGCGAACTATGAAGAGTATTTTATCGCTTCGGCAGAAGGCATTCTGGACAGGCAGGAAACAGAGGCCCTTGAACTTTTTCTTCTTTCGCATCCCGAATTGGCCGCTGATTATGCATTGTTTGAGAAAACAAAGCTGGTTTCGGAAAAGGAAGTTGTTTTCGGAGCGAAAGCCGGGCTCAAAAAGAACACGATGCAGGGCCTTATCGTTTCTGATGAAACAATGGCCGCAGCTATGGAAGGGATGCTGGATCCCGAAAACAGAAACGCATTCGACAAGACACTGAGCTCCGACGATGCTTTGCAAAAAGAATATGCGTCCTTTCTTAAAACGGTTCTTATACCCGATTCTGAAATCGTTTATCCTTTCAAAGAGAAACTCAAACGCCGTAAAAACAGAATTATCTGGCTGCCCGGATATACATACATCGCCGCTGCCGCATCGCTTGCTATTCTGTTCATGATTTGGTTTTTCAACCATCAGCCGGCTGCTGAAAAAATTGTTCCGGGAATGGCCAATCACTTATCAACACCCCAAAAGGAGCAAATGAAACAGGGTGAAGAAAAAACACAGGATAAAAATCTGGCTCTGAGCACTGCTCCTGTCATTATCAAAAAAGACCTGAACAGTAAACAAAGACCGGCCTTCCAGAAAAAGGCCCCGCAAAAATTCAACGACATCGTAGCTACGCCGGAAAATCAGATGGAAAAGGAAAATAAAAATTCAGGAATGAGTTATTTCCCTGCTGCGGCACTTCCCGGAAACCTCCGGCAAAATGTGTTGAATAGCGAAAAGGACGGCGCCCCCCGTTTTGCCCTGATCTCCGTGTCGCAGAACAATCTGCCGGATGATGAGCCACAAAGCAAGGAAAGGCAGGATGAATTTATGAATATCCGCCAATATGCGGCAGACAAACTTCAGGAGCAATTGACAGACGGAATCCTGGGTAGCGGAAAGAAAAAACACGTCGGCTGGGGACTGGCCAAAACAGCCGTACGGGCTTTTAACAGGGTTTCGGGAAGAAAAATACGCATCAAGGAAAATTACGACGACCACGGAGAGCTTGTGTCGTATGCGATCAACGGAGGCGGTTTCGAATACGCCAGGGCATTGAAGAAATAAAAGAAGCAAAGCCTTGTCGAACACAATGAGGAAATTCCATTGGAAAATGAGCCGGTTAGCTGCTGCAGCGGACAACCGGAAAAAGGAAAAACAAAAAATGTCCGGGTTCAGAATGAAACCGGATAAAAAAAAACTTAAAAACAGAACAAATGAAAAGGAAATTTGCAGGCACTATCGTTGCCGTCATGCTGTTGCTCAGCGTCAAAGGAAATACAATCGATGGAGACCCCTACGGCTCTTCTCTCTACGGCCTTCGGGCAAAAATCAGAAACACGGTTTCCGAACTGGTTGTTTCAATCAGCAACAAGGCTGACAACGAAGCCTATACGGTGCGGTTTATGGTGAATGAAGACAACCGCGTGGTTATTGCTTCTGTGGATGGCGAAGATCAATATGTATGCATGCAGATTCGCAAAAAACTACAGGATCTGAAGGCAGAAGGAGTCTTTGACCACAACAACGAATACGCTTTGAAAGTCGTATTCAAACAAAAGGAAAACTGAATTTCAAAAAATAGTACATCCCGTTAAAACAAAAGAATATGAAAACCAGACAAATAGTATATGCGTTGATCCTGATGGCATCAACAAGCACATATGCACAAATCAAAACAGACCGCCCGCTGGAGGATTTCAGCGGTGTAAAAATCAATGGCACAACGGACATCACCCTGACACAGGGAGAAGCCAACAGCCTGAATCTGGAAGCGGGTTCGAAAGAAGAGCAGGACGCCATCAAAACGGAAATCCGCAACGGCGTGCTGGAAATCATATCCACCAAAGGAAGCGATGTCAAAATCAACGTCACCGTGAAAGCGCTTAAAACTGTGGTGGTGAATGGTACCGGAGACATACACACAACCAACCAGCTTAAAGCCGACGAGCTTTCGATAAGCAGCAACGGTTCGGGAGATATACACATCGAAACGGAATCGAAAAAAATAAATGCCGAAGTGAACGGAACCGGAAACATTTATTTGCACGGGAAAACCGAACTTCTTGAAGCCAGCGTAAGCGGTATCGGAGACCTCAAGGCATCCAAGCTCGATGCCAACAAGGTGGTGGTCAGTGTTTCGGGAGTGGGCAGCGCCAAAGTAAATGCAAAACAAAGCCTGGATGCAAAAGTGTCGGGTGTGGGGGATGTTGTTTACACGGACGAGCCGGCGGAGAAAAAGGTGGAACTCAATGGGGTAGGGTCGGTACGCAAAGCCCATTCACACGATTCGGGCGACAAAGGTTCGGACACGACAAAACTGAGCATGGGCAACAAACGCCTGATGATTACCGTTGATAAGGATGATGATGACGGGGACAAAAAAGGACATCACCACCACCATCACGATATGGGCAGCTTCAATCACTGGACAGGAATTGATGTAGGCAGCAATGGATTTCTCACTTCTGCAGGAAGCACCACCATGGCAAAAGGTTCTGAATACATGCAGCTCGACTATGGGAAGTCTTTCAGTTTTGCCTTGAATTTATGCGAGAAAAACATTCATTTGTATCACAACTATATAAATCTTGTTACCGGACTTGGATTTGAATTTGACCATTTTGCCTTGCAGAAAAACGTCAGTTTGCGCACTGACAGCAGCTATACTACAGCGACAAATTCATCGCCAATCAATTACCGCAAGAACAACCTCAACGAAAGCCTGCTTACCGTGCCGCTTATGTTTGAGTTCAACACGAGCAGCAATGCCAGAAGATCGTTTCACATTGCCGTGGGTGCCCTGGGAGGCTGGAAAATCGGAGCAAGAACCCGTCAGAAGTTCATTGATTTCAACAACGAAACAGTTCGGGTAACAAAGAGCAACGACTACAACCTGGATCCGTTTCGCTACAGCCTGACGGCCCGGGTGGGTTATGGCGCCTGGACCTTATTTGCCAATTATGGTTTGTCAGATGCTTTCAAAAGCGGTAAGGGTCCGGAACTTTATCCCTTCAGCGCAGGCATAAATGTTCATTTGTGGTAAAATGAAAAAATTGGCAGGGGGCGTTTTCTGTTGGCAAAGAGAAAAAACAAACGCGTGCCTGGTTGGAATAAAAAGGAAAAGGAAGGCATGTGAAAAGAATTTGTTTACTGGATTCATTGCCCCTTGCCAACTGCAAATTGCCAGCTTCTTTAGGCGGATGATCGTACAAACTTAGGTTGGATCCGGTATTGTCGACAACATCCCCGGGGCGCTTTTGGGTTTTGGCCCGGAGCGCCTTTTTGCTTTTGACGAAACCGAAGACAAATTACAGCCCATTTTGATAAACGAACATTGAAAAAGTGTACTTTCAGGACGGCAAATCTCCGACAGGAACCCCTTATTGGGAAGGCTAAATATCCTTATAAAAATGCAGAAGAAAATTGATTATTTGAATACGCAAATCGCCGAAGCCCAGCTTGGCGGCGGTGCAAAACGCATTGAATCACAACACAAGAAAGGCAAGCTCACGGCCCGGGAAAGACTCTATTTTCTGATGGACGAGGGCTCTTTTGAAGAAATCGGGATGTTTGTCACACACCGCTCGTCTGAATTCGGGCTCGAGCGCGAAAAGTATCTGGGGGATGGAGTGGTTACCGGTTATGGAACCATCAATGGCAGACTGGTGTATGTGTTTTCGCAGGACTTTACTGTATTCGGAGGCTCGCTTTCTGAAACGCATGCCGAGAAAATTTGCCGCATCATGGATCTGGCCATGCNNGTGCGCGCATACAGGAGGGGGTTGTATCTCTTGGAGGCTATGCCGATATTTTTTACAGAAATACCCGGGCTTCCGGCGTGGTGCCACAGATTTCAGCAATCATGGGCCCCTGTGCCGGTGGCGCGGTTTACTCCCCGGCAATTACCGATTTCATCATGATGGTCGAAAACACCTCTTACATGTTTGTGACCGGCCCCAACGTAGTGAAAACGGTGACCCACGAAGAGGTAACGAGTGAAGAGCTTGGTGGGGCATCCACACATTCCACCAAATCGGGAGTCACGCACTTTTCCTGTGCCAATGAAATAGAATGCCTTAACAACATCAAGAAACTGCTGAGTTATGTGCCCCAGAATTGCGAAGACGGAACACCGGCTCTTCCTTATGAAAACGGCATATCAGAAAAAAGACCGGCATTAAATACAATCGTGCCCGACAGCCCAAACCAGCCTTACGATATCCGCGATGTGATCAGCGGCGTAATCGATGCAGATTCGTTTCTTGAAGTGCACAAAAATTTTGCAGAAAACATTGTTGTGGGTTTTGCGCGTCTTGCCGGACGCAGCATAGGTATTGTTGCCAACCAGCCAGCCTTTCTGGCCGGGGTGCTCGACATCAACTCTTCCACCAAGGCGGCGCGTTTTGTGCGTTTCTGCGATTCGTTCAATATTCCCCTGCTTGTGTTTGAAGATGTTCCCGGGTTTCTTCCGGGCACCGACCAGGAATGGAATGCCATCATTACAAACGGCGCGAAATTACTCTATGCCTTTTGTGAAGCTACGGTTCCCCGCGTCACGGTGATCACCCGGAAGGCTTATGGAGGAGCGTATGATGTGATGAATTCAAAACATATCGGAGCCGACATGAATTATGCCTGGCCCTGTGCAGAGATTGCCGTGNNTGAAAGAAAAAGAAGAGGAATACATTCAGCATTTTGCCAACCCTTACCGTGCAGCCGAACGCGGCTACGTGGATGAAGTGATTAAACCGGAAGACACCCGGAGCAAGTTGATATCGGCATTTAAAATGCTGGAAAACAAAACCGAGAAACTGCCAAAAAAGAAACACGGAAATATTCCGTTGTAATACAGTTTGCAATTGGCAAAAGAAAGAAACAAAATTTATTTTATTCCCTGCTTTTTTGCCAATTGCCAACCAGTATGCCAATACACTGTTAGGAGGGGATTGTAAAATAGAAGGTGGCTCCTTCGCCAGTCTTTCCCTCTGCCCATACTTTTCCGCCGTGCTTGGTGATGATTCGTTCTACAATGGCCAGGCCGATTCCCGTCCCCTCAAAATCCGATTGCTGATGAAGCCTTTGAAACACGACGAAAAGTTTATTTGAATCGCGCATATCAAACCCGGCTCCGTTGTCTTTGACAAAATAAACAATTTGACCATCCATTGATTTTGCACCCACTTCAATGAGCGGGTCGTGGCTTTTCTTTGAATATTTCATTGCATTGGAAAGCAAATTGACCAGCACCTGTTTCAGAAGAACCGAATCTCCGGATGCCGGCGGCAGGTCTGCAATGCGCAATTCGGCTTTGCTTTCGGGCATACTGATTCGGACTTCCTTTTCTGCAGAATGACAAAGCTCTGTCATCTCCACCTTATTTCTTTCAATCTGCTGCCGTCCGATATGGGCAAAAGCGAGCAGATCCTGAATAAGGGCGGTCAAAGACTGGGAGGTATTCCGAAGCATGCCAAGCAGGCGGATGCCCTCGGAATCAAATTTCGATCCGTATTCCTGCTCCAGAAGTTTTGCGATGCTGTTTATGGTGCTTAAAGGCCCCCGTAAATCATGTGAAACGGAGTAGCTGAATGCTTCCAGTTCGCGGTTGAGGTGTATGATGGCGTCCTGCTGCTTTTTGATGTCGGTGATGTCTTCGGAAATGCCAAGTAAAAAAGGCCCGTTGTCGGTTGTGCCGGGTATGGGAATTTTTTTGGTATGCAGCCAGCGCTCTCCTTTTGCCTGTGTCATGATGGGTTCTTCCGGCACGTCGATCATGCGGCCGTTGTTCAGCACCTCCCGGTCTTTCGAAACAAAAAAGTCGGCCTGTTCTTTTGAAAAGAAATCGTAGTCATTCTTTCCCAATAAAGCGGATTGAGAATATCCGACTAAATCTTCGCCTGCTTTGTTTACACGGACAAACCGAAGCTCGGCGGCTTCCTTGACAAAGATCATGTTCGGGATGTTTTCGAGAATGGCCGTGAGAAAGGTATTCGATTTTCTGATTTCAGCCTCTGCGCGGTTCCGCCGTTTGATTTCATTGCCCAGCAGAAAATAAAGAGCAATGAGCAAAGTGAGAATTCCAAGAACACCTGTAAAGTTGACAAGTCCGTTCAGGCTTGAATCGTCTCTGAGCCTTTGTTCACGAAGAAGCAAAAGGGCATTCTCCATTTCGGTCATTTCCTGTATGACCAGCCGGATTTGATCCATGATCAGTTTCCCTCTTCCTGAAGTGATCCTTTTCAAAAGAGTGTTGCTGCTTTCAGCCCTTCTTATGGTGACAGAGCTGTCTAAGCGTTCAAACTTGCTGTTGCACAAGATATCGAGCAAATGAATCTTTTGCATTTGAGCGCTATTGTCGGCGAGCAAAGACTTGAGATCGCTTAAATCGTGTTTAAAGGCGATTTGTCCTTCCGTATAGGGTTCCAGATAACTTTCGTCGCCGGTAATGATAAAGCCGCGCGTACCCGTTTCGGCATCTTTAACGTCTGACAAGACCTTGGCGAGGGCCTCTATGACCTTGTGCGATTTCTTTGTCCAGGTGACAGAGTCGGCATAGCGCAGGGCGGTAAGATAGGAGGCAAGCCCGATCGCTCCCAGGACGCAGAGCGACAATGCAAATCCGAACAATATTTTTTTTCCGAACGAAATGTTCATAGAGGTATTTTCAGTAAACGGGTTTGATCGTCCTGATCAAATCCCTGATTAAGATTTTGCAATGCGGTTTACAAAAGCCAAACCGGATGGATCGTGATTTGCTTTGGCAATCAAATCCCTTATCCGGAACACTGACCTGTTTTTTTGTAAAACCCAAGGAGGGTATAAAGATAGACAAACCCTGAATCACAGGAATAAGATGCGAAAAGAAAAGACTTCCTCGTTTTGCAGAAACAATCAAAATCTTACATCTGTAAACAGGCACTATTAA
>PLXK01000193.1 GCA_003151415.1 Bacteroidota bacterium | reverse complement strand
GCATAATTACATTTGTCCTCAGGATAGAGCCATTGTCTGAGCTCCTTTGCAGAGCGGATCTTCAATTGAAGCAGTCTTTTAAGTTTAAAGAAACTCCACAGAAGACCCCACTGCAAAGAGCGAGTGGCGAAAGCCCGACCCTGAAGTAATCCCGCTTTTCGCGGGGATACTTCAGGGGCACGCCCAAATTACTTGTCATGCACTTCCCAATACCCATCTTCCTCAACGCACAACACTGGAATATCCCTATCTTTGCGCCAGAAATTTGAATTATGGAAAACAGAAAAGTACGCGTTCGTTTTGCACCCAGTCCCACCGGCCCTTTGCACATGGGTGGAGTCCGTACGGCCTTATACAATTATCTTTTTGCCAAGCATCACGGGGGCGATTTTATCCTTCGTATCGAAGATACCGACCAGGACCGTTTTGTGCCCGGAGCCGAAGCGTACATCATAGAATCGCTGAAGTGGTGCGGCATTGTGCCCAATGAGGGTGTTGGTTTTGGAGACGGGCCTTATGCGCCTTACCGCCAGAGCGACCGCAAACCCATGTACAGGCAGTATGCCGATCAGCTCATTGCCGGCGGGCATGCCTATTATGCTTTTGACACCACCGAAGAGCTGACAGACATGCGTAAGAAAATAGAAGCTGCCGGGGGCACCTCTTCTTACAATGCCATTACCCGTCAGAACATGAAAAATTCGCTGACGCTTTCCGAAGATGAAGTCAAGCGCAGAATTGATGCCGGAGAGCATTATGTGATCCGCATGAAAATTCCGCGTAACGAGGAAATACGGGTGAAAGATTTGATTCGCGGGTGGGTGGTTGTGCATAGCGGACAGATGGACGACAAGGTTTTGTTCAAATCCGACGGAATGCCTACATATCACCTGGCCAATGTGGTGGATGATTACACCATGAAAATCACGCATGTGATCCGGGGCGAGGAGTGGCTGCCTTCAGCGCCTTTGCATGTATTGTTGTACCGCAGTCTGGGCTGGGAAGATGTGATGCCCGAGTTTGCGCATTTGCCGCTGCTGCTCAGACCCGATGGAAACGGTAAACTGAGCAAACGCGATGGCGACAGGCTGGGATTTCCGGTGTTTCCGATCAGCGGCAGTTTGCTGGATGTGAAGACAGGAAAGCCAGAATCGTTTACCGGTTACAGGGAATCGGGTTATTTCCCCGATGCTTTTATCAATATGCTCGCTCTGCTGGGCTGGCATAGCAGCGGCAACCAGGAGTTGTATACGCTGGATGAATTGGTAAAGGAATTTTCGCTCGACCGTGTGAGTAAATCGGGCGCCAAGTTCGATCCTGAAAAGACAAAATGGTTCAACCAGCAATATCTGCGCAAACGTTCGGACAGCGAGCTGGCGGCCATTTGGATGGAGGAGTTGAAGACCAAAGGAATTGCAACTACACCGGAATATGTTTTGAAAGCCGTTCACCTGGTGAAAGAAAAAGCTGTTTTTTCGAATGATTTGTGGAACCTTGGAAGTTTTCTTTTTGTGGCCCCTGTCAGCTATGACCCGGAAGTGGTAAAAAAACGATGGAACGAAGCCGCTTCCAAATTCTTTGCCGCGCTCAATGAAGATTTCAAAACCCTTGCAGCATTTGATGCACATACCATCGAGGAAACATTCAAGAAGTGCGCCGAAAAAATGGCCATACCCGCGGGCCAGGTCATGCAAATGTTTCGCGTTTGCATAAGCGGTGCCGCCGGCGGACCAGCCCTGTTTGAAATGTGCGAGCTGCTCGGCAAAGACGAAGTCGTACGCAGACTGGATACATCTTTGAGTAGTATAAAATAAGTTGGCAGTCTGCAGTTGGCAAGGGGAGAAAAGAAGTTGGCAATGGGCAATTTGCGGTTGGCAGTGAATAAAAAGTTGGCAATTTGCAATTTGCAGTTGGCAATGAATAAGAAGTTGACAATTTGTAGCTTGCAATTGGCAACGGGGAGAAAAGAAGTTGGCAATGGGCAATTAGCAAAAGAAGTATTCCCAATTTTAATTTTATTTTTTTGCCAACTGCCAACTGCCAACTGCCAACTGCAAATTCTTTCTTTTTGCCAACTGCCAACTGCGAACCGCCAATTCACACTTGCGAAAAGAGCCAAAGTAAATTATCGCACAAAATAGCCAGGAACAAAAAATATGGGAATCATCAAAGTATCGGGAATTCGTCTTCATGGCTATCACGGTTGCCTGGCCGAGGAAGCGAAGATTGGCGGGGAGTATATTGTGGATGTTATCATCAATGCCGATTTTTCTGCTGCTGAAAAAAGCGATCGACTGGATCAGACCATTGATTATTGCACGGTGTATACCATTGTGAAGGAAGAGATGGCCATTCGGTCCAAGCTGATCGAACTGGTTTGCCGGAGAATCCTGGACAAGCTGGTCAGCAAATTTCCCAAAGCCCATTTCGAGGTATCCATCACCAAGCTTCGTCCCCCGATGAATGGAGATGTGGAAAGTGTGGCGGTTATACTTGAGAATTGATTTTTGTCTGTTGCCCTTTCAATTTAATCTGACGACTTACCTCCTTTATTTCCCGTTTTAGCTTTTCTTTTTCAGGGAAGCGTTTCGTTTTCTCTCGGATACACTTTGTCAGGAGACGGAATCACAGCGTCTTCTCCCGGAATCGCTTTGTCTTTGGACGGAGTCGTTGCGTCTTGTGACGGAATCACTTTGTCTTTGAACGGTGTTGTTGCGTCTTGTGAGGGGATCATTTTGTCTTTGGATGCCATTGCTCCGTCTCGCAAGGCGATCCCTTTGTCTTGGGACGGAACCACTGCGTCTTGTGACGCGATCACTCTGTCTTGATTCGGAGCGACGCCTTCTCGCAAAGGGATCGCTTTGTCCTGAGACGGAATTACTCCATCTCAGAACGCGATTACTTTGTCCTGAGACGGAATGGCTCCGTTTCACAACGCAATCACTTTGTCGCAGGATGGAGTCACTGCATCTCATCTCGCAATCACTTTGTCCCGGGAGGGAGTCACTCCGTCTGGTAACGCAATCGCTTTGTGGGGAGAGGGAGTCGTTTCGTCTTTTTACGCAGTTGCTTTGTCACCAGATTTGACTGTTTTTGGGTCATTGGTTACTCATATGAGAGGCTTTGTAAAGAGGAATACCCCGACTTTTGTTGTTCCGGGGATTGATGTGACTGATCCCCCTCCGTTTGTTGTCTTTTCCGAAGAATGGTATTCATTGAAGGCATGGATCCGCTTCAATTTTTAGCCTTGAATTTGGCAACCCTGGCAACTCCAAGGTATCATTCATCTATAACTTATCCAAACGCAGGGGAACAAACGTAAACAGATCTAAAAAGAATCAGACCATGGACATCATCAATTCAGTGGAAAGGGGGCGGAAGCACATGTCCTTGCTTTCGGTACTCAGCTTAAGGGCGGGGCTGGTGGTTTTTGCTTCGCTGGTGGGGTATTTTTTTATCATGAAAGCTTTGGGCTTGTATCACGTGTTGATTCTTCGTGCTTTCAACTCGGTTTTTCTGGGTGTGGGCATCTGGATAGCACTGAGCCGTTACCGTAAAATGCTCCACAAAAAGCTGGAATATTTTATGGGTATCCGTATCGGGGTTTTGGTTACGCTTATCGCCGGCATTCCTTTTGCCATTTTCATGGGGGTGTATCTGGCGCTGGATACAGACTTTATGAATTACATCAGCCAGAACCACGAATTTGTTACCGATCTCTCGCCCGTGGCCGCGGCCATTGCTGTGGCGATGGAGGGACTGAGTTCAGGTTTTATGCTGACTTTTGTTTTTATGCCCTTTTTTAAGAAGCAATAAGAGAAAGACCGGGTCCAAGGGATCTGTCTTTTCCTCCAAAAGAGCCTTTTTGAAAGCAATTCGCGTTCAAACGGCACTGATTTGGGTATAATTAATTTTTAGTACCTTTGTCATCAATTCCAATGGTCCTGTGACCGAGAGGCTAGGTAGAGCTCTGCAAAAGCTCCCACAGCAGTTCGAATCTGCTCGGGACCTCAACCAAGACCCCATCCGACTGAGTCGGATGGGGCTTTTTCATGACCACGCTGGACGAAGTATAGCAAGGGGCTATCGCTTTGCTGTCTTGATCTCCACCCTTCTGTTTTGGCGGTTGCAGGAGGCGTCAGATGACTTGCAGAGTCTGTGTTCACTGCCAAAGCCATTGATGACAATCTGATCGGCCTTGAGTTTGAGTGTTTCCACCATGTATTTTTTTACTTCCAGAGCCCTGGATTTTGAAAGCGGTTCGTTTATCTCTTTTGTCCCTTCGGCATCTGCAAAGCCGTCGGCCGTATAACTGACATCAGGCCCGTTGGCTTTAACCCATTCACCGATTTTCATTTCAAATGCTTTGGTCAGGTTCTTCGATCCGCTTTCGAAATAGACCGACAGGTGGTCTTTCGACGCTGCTTCAGAAAGACCTGTGTTCAGGCTGGCCAATCTCTTGCGGATGAGTTCAATTTGGGTTTGGGACTCGCTCAATTGCTCCTGTTGCTTGTTGAGCAGCAGCAGGAGGGAATCGTAGGTGGTTTTTTTCAAACTTACGTATGGGCTTTCGGCAGAAGCAGCCTTATACTGGTTGAGCGTCTGTCTCATCTTGGTGAGTTCGGCCATAGCCGAATCCTTTTGTGAAAACACGGGAATGCTGCACAGGATGAATAAACCAATCGTTAAAAAATGTTTCATGCTCAGGAGTAAGGTTAATCAGTTCCCTGTCTTTGTTTTTAATTTTTTCTCAATTTCATCGATCAGCACATTCAATTCCTGTATCTGAGTTTTGAGACTTTCCACGTTATCCGTCTTGTAGTCTTTCATAATCTTCTGCAAATCGGCATTCGAGGATTTGAGCTTCTTTTTGATTTCTTCTGCGCTCATCTTGTCGGCCGAATTGGAAATATCGGTCAGGCTTTTCTTAACCTCCTGCAATTTATCCTCCACGGCCGGCAGATTGCGGTCGTTTACTTCCATCTGCTTTCTTCCGCGGTTACCCAATGATACCATGAGTAACAATTCATTGGTGCCCATATACAGGTTACTGACTGGACCGGTGTTGTAGTTAAAGGCATACCCGATACAAACCGATTTGGTTTGAACCGTCAGGGATGTGAGCAGGCTGTTGTTGGTACGGTAAGCTGCGGAAAGTGAAACGAAATCGTTCCAGCTGGTTTTCAGGCCTGCATCGAGCATGCTGCGCTGGGTAAGGTTGTAATACACCACCTGGGGTATGAATTTCCATTTGCTCTCGGCCGATTTTTTGTAGGCATAGGAAGCATTGGCAATCATACTCGCATTTGTCTTCTCATTTCCGGTGACCAGCATCGGCATTGAAAAACCGACTTCCAACGTCTTTTTGTAATTGTACAAGGCTCCGGCTCCGGCAGTCAAACGAAGCTGATTGAAATAACCATTGCTCAATGTCGGGTCAGAAAGATCCACGTAGTTTGTCAGTGCACTTTGGTTGATGGTGGTCTGCAGAAAACCGACATTGGTACCAAAGGTCAGGAAATGATTTTCTGCCAGTCTGAATTTTTTGGCGTAGTTCAATTCCATATTCACATTGCGGAGCGCACCCTGATTATCAGCCATGATTTTCAGACCGGCTGCATTGTTATCTCCGAGCATGGTGTGAACACCAAAGACAAGACTCTCGTACTGCCCGTCCAGATTGGCGGTCATCAGTTTGGAGTCCAGCAGGATATTCAGATTCTCGCTGCTTGCCGTATAGGCCGCATTGCGGGTGAAATCGCTGAATACGTTTGTATAGGACACCGAGCGGTCCTGTGCGGAAATATATCCGGCGCAGATTACATTCAGTGCAATGACGAGGGTAATAGCTGTTCTTTTCATGTTCTTTTTACTTAACAAGGGTGATGCTTCCTTTGTAATTCTTCAGACCGTTGAAGGTGTAATAGTACACACCTGCATTGAGTCCTTGTCCGTCCCAGGAATTGTCGTAGGTTTTGCTCTGGTATACCACTACGCCGCTGGTATTGTAAATGGTCAGTTCATAATCGGTATACACTTCGATACTCATGATCACCAGTTTGTCATTTTTGCCGTCCCCATTGGGTGATACATAATTGTTGATGGGTAGGATATCTTCCTGAATCGCCAGCACGGTAACAATGATATGTGCCGTATCGGTTCTGGCCGGATGGTTGTCATCTTTCACCATAAATGTCAGCAGATACCGGGTTGTCTTGTGGAAGTTGAGCGGACCGGTAAGGCTCAGAGCGCCGGTTACCGAATCCATCGCAAAAGGCATATTCTTTGTCATCAGGGTGTAAGTAAAGATAACCTGCGAATCGGAGTCGCTGGCAGAGGCCGTGATGAGATAACGGGGCGCGCTGTTTTCTTTAACCGACACGCTGTCGTTATGAGCCTGTGGCTTCTCGCCTCCGCTGGTTACATAAACGGTATAGACTTTTTCGAAATTCATGCCATTGATGAGCGTAGAGCGAATTCGCAGATGGAAAACGGATTGCGCTTCATAGTCGGCTGTGTTTTTAATATAGAGCGAATCATTGCCTACCACAAAACTGCTGTCGTCCACACTTCCGGCTCCGCTTACAAGGGAGTAGGTATGCTTGCACTGCGTTCCGTTTTCATCCACCGTCGAAAATTTACCGATAAAGGTATGGGCGGGCTTGTTGTCAACGACCAGGGAATCGCTCAGGTTCATGCCGGTGGGTACATCCAGGGTATCCCTGATTTTAATTGTAAACTGTTTAACAAAGGGAACGCCTCCTGTCAAAAGGCTTTGCACACTGATGACATATTTTGATTTTACATCGAAATCAAACGATTTCGCTGCGCTCAGCAAACCTGTAGTGGTCAGTGAGAAACTGGAATTGTCGTTGGAAACAGAATTGTCAAAAGTGTAATTGTAATGATCCAGAGTGTCCTTGCTGAGGGTGGTGAACTTGCCGATAAACAACGTTGCAGAACTGTTTTCGTATATTGAATCATTGCTGAGTGTGATGTTTTGAATCGTATCCGCGCTTTCTGTGAGTAAGAGCGAGATCACCCGTTCGAAGGACATGGCATTGACAAGTGTTGTCCTGACCCGGACCGACAGCACATTTTTTGTTCCGTAATCCAGAATAGCATTTGTAAAAAGGCTGTCGTGAGCAATCATGAAACTGGAATTGTCCGTGCTTCCTGATCCGCTCGCCAGGCTATAGGTGTGGATGGTTGCCGGAGCGTTTTCGTCAACGGTTGACAAACGTCCTGCAAATGTGTGCACGGGTTTGTTATCGGCCACAACTGAATCGCTCAGGCTTATGCCGGTAGGCACATCCAGAGTATCCCTGATTTTAATGGTGAATTGTTTGGTGAAGGAAGTTCCTCCGGCATTGTTGCTCGTTACGCTGATTACGTATCTGGACTTGACATCAAAGTCAAACGAGCGCGCGGCGTTGAGCAGACCCGTAGAGGTGAGTGAAAAGCTGGAGTTGTTATTGGTCACCGAATTGTCAAAGGCATAGGTGTACCGGTCGGAGGTGTCCTGGCTCACGGTGCTTAACTGACCGATAAAAGCTGTGGGAGAACTGTTTTCGTAAATAGAATCATTGGTGATCCGGATGTCGGTAATCGTGTCGGCTCCTTCGGTTACATTGATGGCAAAGGCTTTGTCCAGAAACAGGTTGTTGGCCAGTGTGGTGCGGACCCGGATGGAGAACAGATTTTTTGTCTCATAGTCATAACGTGCATTGGAGTATAGCGTGTCACCCGAAACGGCGAAAGATGTATTGTCTGTGCTGCCTGTTCCGCTGACCAGGCTATAGGTATGCTGGGCGCCGGGGCCATTGACATCCGCCGTGGTGAATACGCCGACAAAAGTATGTGCCGGTCTGTTTTCGCTGACAAAAGCATTGCTGATCATGATGTCGGTCGGGGAGTCCAGCGTGTCGCGGATATGGATGGCGAATTGTTTGGTATACGAGAGATTGATGCTGTTGGTGGTTGTAAGAATAATGTTGTAGAGGTTGCGTGTTTCAAAATCGAACATAACATTACTAAGCAGGGAATCGTTGGAGATGGTGAAGCTGTTGTTGTCGTTCGTGCCGCTGTTGGAAAAGCTGTAGGTAAATGTGTGTCCGATATCATCGGTGGTGCTCATTTTGGCGACGAAGGAACGGGCCGGCAGGTTTTCATAAATCCGGTTGTCACTCAGCGCCATGGCCGTTGGCGGGTCCGGGAAATTCTTGATGAGAATGGTCATGACGCGTTCGTAGTGAGCCAAAGCATGGTCATTGACACGCACACGAATGGAAAACTGGTGTTGAACCAAAGAATCGAAAGTCGTTTCTGCAAACAGGGAATCGTTGGAAATGGAGAAATTACTGTTGTTCGCAGCGCCGGTTCCGGGAGTAAGGACATATGTGAAGGTTTCATTATGATCCGGATCGCTTGCGGAGAGCACTCCCACCAGTGTGTGTAAGGGCTGGTCATCGAAAACACTTGAGTCGGCAATCTGAATGGCATAAGGAGGATGATTGACATGCGCAAGGTGGATGACGAAAGCTTGTTCATAAAAACAGCCTCGGTTGTCGGTAGACCGGATGCGGATTTGCAAGCTGTCCTGCACATAATAATTAAGCGCTGTATTCAGTACCAGAGAGTTTCCGTTGATCATCACCTTGGCATTGTCGGCGCTTCCCGAACCACTTACCAGGGTATAGATATGCGTGTCGGCCACATCGGGATCCACGCAGGAAATGGAACTGATTACCTGCTTCACAGTATCGCTTTCGGGGATGGTAGTCACAGAAAGTGAAATGGAAGTAGGGGCATCGTTGTTTCTGACAATGATGGGCGTGTTATTGGTTCCGAATTGGGCATTGTCGGTAAAGGTCAAAGTAACCTTTGAGGTGCAGACGGAATCGGCCCTGACGTTGTAGAATTTTAACTGCACCGTTTCCCCGCTGCTGGAATTGCTGTAGACGGTCAGAAAAGCCATTCTGCGGCCTGCCACGGTGGTGTTTGTTTTGACTACGCCCCGGCAAACTCCGTTGACAAATGCACCCAGCATATTGGTGTCGCTGCTCAGTTCATTGCAGTTGATGTTCAGCACAGCCGTGACGCTCATGTTGTACTGAAACTGTCCGGGCACCACAGTCCAGTTCGGCGGTGAAGCTTTCGCGACGGTGGAGGCGAAAATAAAACAAATGAGCCATACCCGGGTTCTGACAAATAGCCTGTTCAAAGATTCTTGATTTTTCATAGTATAGCGAGCTTCTATTTCTTGATAAGTCTGGTTACGAGTTTCTCCTGGGAGCTGGTCATCTCCACAATGTAAAGTCCGGCAGGCATGTTCATTTGCTCCGCACTGAAGGCCATGGTATTCATTCCGGATGTTGTCTGGAAGATTCGTTGAAAGATCAGCTGACCGGTGACACTGGTTATTTTGATATTCACCGGACCGCCGTAAGCAATGTTCAGGTTCAGGCTGAATTGATCCGAGAAGGGTACGGGTTCGGCCTGGAGTGTGGTGGCATTGCCAGCCGCAGCAGCGATAACAGCCGTAGCGGAAGATTTACAGACGGTGGATTGATCGGCAAGGTTATGCAGGCTCAGTGGTACCGGGTTCTGCAGATTTCCCTGCAGGCCGTTCACCTGGAAAGTGATCGAATTGTCCAGATCATACGCCGTCCCTGTGCTTTCATCCATGAGCTTCAGACTCATCTGCTCGGTGGTATTATCCGAGAAGACAGTCAGATAAAACAGTCCTTCGCTTCCTGTTGTTGTGGATACGGGAACAACACCCCGGCACACGCCGTTGACGAATGCTCCCAGAGTGAGACTGTTGTTCGTACCTCCTCCGCAGTTCAGTTTGGCAACCACGTTCATGTTGTTGGTATAATTGCCCGATTGCACGGTCCAGGTGGTTTGTGGCGTTACAGCAGGATGTGTTTGTGCTTTGCCGTTAATGCCTGTAATCGGGAAAGTAAACGTTCCACCGGCGGCCGACCGGATCATGTAACCCTGGTTCGGCTGCAGATAGACCAAACTTCCGGCCCATCCCAGATTCGAATCGTAGAGTGCAAAACTGGTTTGTCCTTTGATGATATCACCTGCACTGGGGTTGAGGCTTGCCAGAGCTTCCTTGACTGTGAGGTTACGCAGGGAAACAAATCCGGTCCAGTTCCAACCCGGTGTCAGGGTGATGGGTACTGTCGTCGGATCGATCTGTTTGCCTGAAAACACGAGTGTGTCGGTCTGGCTGACATGGATGCGATAGGAAGGTTGAATTTTAACTCCTGCATTGCTGTTGGCCAGAGATCCGGCCCAGCCGTTTTGCGTAGTGTAGTTCGCAAAACTGCTCTGACCTTTCAGCTCATCGCCGGTATGCGGATGCAGCGTTCCCAGGAACCGGCCCAGATTGGTTGAGTCAGGACAAAGTACGTTTACCGATATCCAGTTCCATCCTGTATTGAGAGGCAACACACGCATGAGCATGTCGGATGCATCGAACATCTGAGGATTCACGTAGGTTCCCCGAATGCTGTCGGCACTGAAAAGGAGGATGGAAGGAGTCACCTGAGCATGAATTTTTCCTTCGGCAGCGTTCCAGATCTTGAAGGTAATGGTATCTCCGGTATTCGCATTGCTGTAAATATCCATCACAGCATAGTATTTATCATACTGGGCAAGGTACTGCAGATTGGTAACCCCTCTGCAAACCCCTCCTGCAAATGCAGCCAGCTTATCATCCGGATTGCTGCTGACGATTCCGTCGATTCTGATCTGTCCGACCACGCCTTCACTGTATTGGTAATTGGCCGAATTCACCGACCAGGACGGTGGCTGGGCATACACTTTAAGATCCAAAGTGAATTTTTCCGCGTAATTGAAGTCGGTGGTCAGGGTGACGTCTTCTGTGTAGTTCCCGATGTTCACTTCCGGTTCGATGGTGAAGGTGACTGTCAGTGAACTGTTCGGAGCAATATTGCCTGTAGGGGCATCCACTGTCAGCCAGGGCGGCATATTGCCAATGGTATACGCTTTCAATGCGCCTCCGGAGTTGACCAGCGTGGCCGTAAAAGTAAGAGGAGCGTTCAGCAGTTTGGAAAGAGTAATTCCGCCGGTCTGCCATTTCACCTGGTTCTGATTGATGTAAGCGATCCAGGTTTTAGGGCTCTGCTGAGCGTTTCCATCCAGGTCATGTACCTTTTGAACTGTCACATCCAGCGTCACATTCTCAATTTCGGCAGGACTCATCTTGGAGGTCATGATGATCTTGTCGGTATTCAGGGAGTATGTGAAACTAACGGCCTGTATGGGTCTTGGAAGTTTCAGTGCAGGTGTTTGGGCAGTTGTGGTTGCTCCCGCTGTATTGGTTAGCACCAGGGAGTCTGTTGAGAAATCCATAATGGAAGCAGTCATAGAAGGAACACCCAGGACGCTTTTATAACTTTCAAAAGGCAGGTACATGACCAATCCGGCTTCATCACCGAGCAACCTGTTTTGTTTGTCGCGGGTAATTTGTTTGATCAGCCTGGCAGTGTTCCACAACCTGACTTCATCCATACTTCCGCTGAAATAATTGTCATGCGTTAAAGTAACCGGTGCACCTGGCTGATAACCGCGGGCTCCAATATACATATGCACTCCACCCATTTGTTTAAATCCGGCAGATGTCATGCTGTTTTGGGGATTGCCGTCAATGTATGCCGAAAGCGTACTGGCACGTTGCATGACCAGTGCAAAATGGTGCCAGGTGTTGTCAAAATAATTGGAGCTTGTAGCCACGAAGTCAATTTTGTCGTGGAGTACATGAATGAAACCGGAAGCATCTTTCTGAATGTTCCAGGAATAAATCGAATCGCCGATGAGTCCATCTCCTTTTCCATTCGACCACAGTGTGGCCACACCGGCCTGATTTGATTTAAACCAGAACTCCAGGGTGAAGTCCATTTCGGGTGTGATGCCTACCTTGGACGTGTTCAATTGAACATATCCGGTTGATCCGTCAAAGGCGCAGGCAAAACCGTTAGGAGTAATTTGCCAGGTGGTATTCACCAGAGAAGCATTGAGGCTGCGGATTGCATCGTTGGCAAATGTTCCGGCTGCCTCATCCATTCTCCAGTCGTACAATAAATTTCCGGTGTTGACAGACAATACCGTATTCATCCTGGAAGAAATGTCGGAAGCCTGCAGCGTGTTGTTCCAGATGCGGATATCCTGAAGGTTTCCATTGAAAAACAGGGAGCTGCTTGCAGCATCCTTACCAAAGAACAGTTTCCCGGCCCCGGTATAATATGCTGTCATTGTGGTGTTGCTGTTCAGCGGAGTTGTACCACTTCCGTAAAAGTCGCCGTACAGACTCACGTTTTGAGTCGTATCTCTGTAGGTAACCGCGTAGTGATGCCATTGTCCATCCACAGGTGCAAGCGCTTTATCGCCTGCTATCTCGGCTGTGCCGAATCGCAGAGCGAGTTGATTTGAAACATTGAATCCAAAGAACAGGCCATTGCTTGCATCCGGACTTTGGCTGATGACGGCCATCTGGCCACCGATCGTTCTCATTGCCCAGAACTCCATACTGAAGTCTCTTTTGTTAAGATTCGCTCCCGATGGAACTTCAGCATAGGAAGTGCTGCCGTCGAAAGAAAGGCTGGTGCTGTGTTGAATCGCAGCACCGTTGAGCACGCCGCGTATGTCGAAATTGTAATCTGACAATGCACCTCCGTCCAGCGGTTTGTTAAACTGAATGGAAATATCGTCTCCCGGATTCAGGATTCCTGTGCCTGGAGAAGGAGTTCCGAAAGGAGCCGGATTGATCCTGTCAACCACTCCGGAAATCACCGGGCTTTGATTCGAAACGATCTGTGTGAGGGCACCCACTTTCAATTTGCAGGTAGAGGTAGAGCGGATATCGTAATGGTCGTCCTGCAATTGCGTGAGCACCCACGGGTAAGTAATGACTGCCTGGCTTGTTGGTATGGCGTTGGCTCCGGTGGAGTCTTTATACCAGGTATAAAGAGGCACCCAGGTGGCTTGCGAGGAGGGTTTGTATTCAAAAGTGATTTCCTTCAGACCGGTGTAGTTGATATCATAACCGGATACAACGGTATTCAGCGTATCGTGAAAAGAATTGTTGGCAACCCATTGGTTGAGTGGAGCAGAAAGCGCAACATCCGTACAGGCAGGCAGGAAGTGGGCTGAAATCCAGATGGTATCGGTAACGTTTCCATCTCCGCAGGCCGAATAGGCAACCACTGCAATGCTGTCGTAGTTAAATTGGGTAGCTCCCCTTTTCAGTACCAGTTGTTTGTGTATGGACGATCCTCCTCCAACAGGATAAAGCTGGGAAGTCGGATTGAAACCGTCGATGGTCAGACCTGCTCCAAAAGGATTTTTCTCGGCAGGAACGGTTATCGCATAACTCACATTGAGAGCCGGAACCGACTCGGTGAGGTTTTGTATTTCAAGATCATACACGGCTTGTCCGTCGGAAGGGATATTGTCCTTCTGACTGAAGAAATCATTGCCGTCTACTTTCACATGCACTTTTTCGGTTTGAAGTGTGGAGACACCGAACTTGACATTTTTTCCTGTGCCCGGATCCGTAAAATAAATGGAGGTATCAGCCGCTTCATAAGGGCAACGTGTCTGGCCGCCTGTGATGTTGAAGATCGGACCCCAACCCTGATATCCTTTCCGTACATCTGTAGAGAAATAGTCGCCCGGGCCGGTATCCTGGAGTGTGTAAGTAAAGGACCTCTGGCTGGATGCATCATTGCTGCTGCCATGATCTTTTACATAGCCCAGCGTAATTCCCTGATCCGCTTCAAGTCCGGAACCGCCAATATTCGCACCAATTTTCAGGGAAGCTGCCGCAGAAATTCCCAGTTCAAAAGTATTGCTGGTGGTGGTATCATTGTCTGTCTCTACTGTATTGGTATACGTAACGCCTTCACTGATGGAATAATTCTGAATCAGGTTCGTGCCATCGTGGTAAGCCATGTACTTATCTTTTTCATTGTTGATCACGGCTTGTTTCCAAAGGCGGATCTGCTGATTATACCACCTCACGGAGTCGCCAAGGCTCGCAGGAATGGTATCTGTCACAATTGTTCCTGTGGTGCTTTTTACTTTTACAATGGTGGGCAGATTTCCACCATGGTAGGTATAGCTGTTTCCCGTGGTGTCTGAAGGCACCGTGGTGAAAGGATTTGCTGAAGATACACCCGATCCGATTCCGGTCCAGACAGGATCATCGTTATTTGTGCCATACTTGGGGTCATTGACATTCGAGAACACCAACTTGTATTTCAGCGGCTGGTTCACGAAAAGCTGATTTCGCAATGTGCTGAGGTTGGGAATGAGGGTATTCACAATGTAATCCTGTGTATACATAAAGGATGTTGCATAACCTTGAGGCAGCACGGCGAGTGATTTTCTGCGAATCACTGTAAAGCCGGTCCCTGAAACGGTTCCTTGTTCGGAAGCATCGATACCTGTTTTGCCGACAATAGCGGCTGAAGGAAGAATGGAAATGTTTTCCGAAACCCCGAAATTCAGGTTCATGGCCCTTCCCACATAAATATCGGACATGGCTCCCACATGTGCGCTGGTCCCATCCGTACTCCAGGTTTCTGTGGTTGTGATGGTTTGCGATGTCTGTCCTTGTCCCGAAATTTTGGTCGATACATGTGCATTCAACGCAATCTCATTGGAGATGTCCGTTGTGGTTTGCATTCCAATTCCCAAAGAGAACTTGGTGCCCAGGTCGATCGTTTTGTTCATGTCCACATCGATGTCCCCTTCATTCGACCAGGAATAGGTGCTTGTCACGGAAGTGCCTTTCATAAATGAAGCAAAACTGTTTGAACCCGGAGGATCTCTCAGTACCATTTCCACTACACTTGGACCTGTGGAAACAAATCCCTGCCCATCGGAGCTCTGGCCTCCAAGCATAATTCCCTTGAAAGGTGTAGCGCCTGCTCGTGGCAGCCAATGAACAATGTTAGGGCCGCTGGTAAAATCGATGGAAAACTGCTGCAGAAAATTATCTGTTGCGGGATTGAATGCAATATTGGGAATTCCTCCGGTAAAGGAATAATTGACAAAGGCCGTGTCTTTGCGTGGCGAGATATAGCCCGAGCTGGAGGAATCCTGGCTGAGAGTTACTGGTGCAGAAGCAGTGGACAGGGCGTTGTTGATTGTAAATACGCCGGTGGCAACAGGCACGACATCTAATTTGCCGGGAGTTAAGGTGTGATCCAGATTCGTATATTGTTCTATGGCACCCATTTTGACACCATAATCTGTGCTTTGAGTAAAGACGGGATATCCGAACGTGGAGTCATTGATCGGATAGATTGTTTTGACTCCGGCAGGACTGACATAGGTAAATGTTGAATCGCCACCATATTTGGCAAAAGCCCTCGCCCGCAAATCGGTAACCCAGACGGCGGGAGCTTCCCTGTGATCCCAGCTTAGAATCTTCTGATAAGTCCCGGAGTCAAGCCGGGCAAACACCTTTTTGTTGCCCACATAATTGAAGACAGAATCGTAGATCATCTGAACCGGGGGTATCGAAGTCACATTCAGTAAAGGATTGTTCTGAAATTCATTCCAGGAAAGACTGGCCGGATTTTTAACAATTTTCAGGTTATCTATCGTGTAAGACATCGGAGGCAGGTATGCAACATAGTCGCCGCTGGCGTCATTGGTAATGATCGTGTCGGAATAACAATTGCTCTGAGTATGGAAAATGATTTCCGCCTTGCCTATGTTGTTGACCGATTTCCCGAGAATCATCGCTTTCTTGGCTTCACGGGTACCGCCTACAACACGTCCGATCACTTTTACAGAAGTGGTGTCAAGCAGGTGCAGACCCGAGAGTGAGTCCTGGAAATTCCAGGTGCCTGTCGGAGGAAAGCTTCCTGCCGAATAACTGTGTCCGGTCTGACTAACAGTAAGAATATGCGGACCGATAGGAACATGTACATCAAAGTGACCGTTGACATCCGTTTTGGCCGGAGCTCCGGCAACAATCAGAAGGTTTCCATCCACACTGATGAATGCATTGGGAACAGGACAAGTACAGTTCTTAAATTTAGAGGGGTCGTATTTCAAATCACCCTGAACGCGGAAGGCCGACTGGTCAGTAAAATTAATCCCATTCTGAACGGCAGCCCCGTCGCCAATAAACATCACCTGGCTGGCCGGATTGAACGAGTGAACTCCGAATGCCGGAACGGCTTTGAAATTTTCACCATTGGCAGAGTAACGAACCCCGGCTATGGTATAGTTGCCGGTAGAATCGGTATAACCGATATAACCCATCTGGGAAGTGCCCGGGATAGTCGTTGACCAGGTTGGAGTTGTGAATGCTCCATCATTCATATTGAAGGTTGTTCCAACTTCGGAAATGTCGTATAAATAAGTACCTGCGTTTTCATCGGTATGGAACAGCACAGACAGGCCTGTTTCATCGCCATTCAGCACCCTCTGATAATCTCTGGCCACATCGGAATTCAACCGTTTGTTATTCCATATTCGGATCTCTTTGAGATCTCCGGCAAAACCATTTCCGATGATCACCGGATTGGTGTTTACATTGATACTGCCAGGGCCGGTGACAGAATCTTTAATGGCGCCGTTGATAAAAAGTTTTACTTTGCTGCCGTCGTATACCCCGCAAATCTGGTTGTAGGCACCGGCAACGATCAATGGTGTTGCGGTAAATGGCGCATCATAATTGGTTCCTCCACTTATCACACGCATGATCAGCTTGCCCGTGGAACCCTGATAAAACAATTGGTAAGAACCAGCTTTCCCTGCAATCACCCGATCCGACGCACCCGTCAGGGAAGAAAAATTAACCCAGGCTTCCGCAGAAACACTTGCACTTGGCTTGAGGTTGGCGGCATCCTTAACGGTTACCTGGTTGGCGCCGTTAAAAACTGCGGCGAACCCGTTGTTGCCGGTTGTCTTTTGAAGGGTGATCTGAACATTTTTCACCGCAACACCACCGGTGTATTCAATCTGACCGTTCACGATCCCGGTCGGGCTTCGGAAACCGATGTCCTCTGAAATGTTGGAAGTAAGGGTCGATCCGTTACAAACAACAGTTCCTTGAATCGAATATTTATAAAACACACCGGCATTAATCGTATTGTCAATATACAACCCGGTACCGGGGCTGACGGTTGTGATCTGAACGGAATCTGCTGTTGAGCCCAATACTTTACGGTAGATGGCTATGCTGCTCAGGATGTTGTTGTTTTTATTGGACCAGTTGAGCTCCACCCGGTTATTGAAATACCCTTTGGAACAAATGAGCTTGTGTGTAACTGCATCAAACGTGTTGCTCAGGTTTGGAGGAGGTAGCGTGCCTGTGGCCGCACTGTCTGAGAGCGTGCCGCTCAATACACAACTGTTAAAAACCCGGATCTTATATGAATATAACCTGCAGGTTGCGGCCGCATTATCCGAATAACTGTTTGCATTGGCATTGATATCAGTCAGTACCGTGTTTCCCTGATCATCCGTTCTCACCACCTGGTATTTCGTTTCATTGTTTGCGTTGTCGTTCCAGGTAAGATCGATGGATTCGTTCACGATGTTTAAGGTAGCAGTTACTTTTGTTGCCTTTGCCGGATCAGAAGGTGAAATGCCCAGACAAGTAGCATAAGTTGGCGACTGAACTGCACAACTATTGATGGCTGAGATTCGGTAATAATAGGTTGTGCCCCGGGTGGCATTCTTAAAGGTGTAATTTCTGGCTGCGCCGGCTATGGTGGTGGTATCTATGGTCCAGGGTCCGGTAGCACTGGTGCTCGAAGATTCTACTTTAAAGTATTGGGGATTGGCGCCGTTAAACGACCATCCAAGATTAATCTTACCTGTACAATCATCGGCAGATGCAGTAGGGCTGATCGGTTGATCAGGTCTTGGTTTTAAAGACCCTGTCGCTTTTGCTGATTCCGGAGAACGATAATAAGTTTCCCCGGTTTCACTGAATGCAACATGCCTTACGGTATAGTCGTAACTGACATCCTGAACCGCTGTTAAATCGGAGTAGGTTGTTGCTGACCCTGCAACAGTTGCCAGGTAGCTGCCATTTCTGAAAATCACGTTTCTGATAGTCACATTCCCGTCGTCCGGAGTTTGATTGGAACTGTTACTCCATGACAGGTTAACTCCAGAGCACTGGTCCTGACTGGCAACGAGTGTCCCGGGACCATTTAACATGAAGTTCTGGTTGTTATATGTCGTTTCATAAATCCTGTTATGGTCATTTCCATTGGATAAGGCATATACATGCACTTTAAAATTGGGCGCCTCCAGCATATCAGGAGGCAGGTTGGCAATATTTATAATAAGAACACCAATATTGGTCGTGTATTGATCATACGTGAAGCCGGGTAAGTTTCCATATTGAACATAATTATTTACATCATATCCGGTTGTTTTTTTTGTTGAAGGATTAGGATCGTTGAAAGCGGGATATATCTTGCCTGTAGCCGTGTAAGCAGCGGTTTGAATACCCCACATATTATTATCACCATCTTTCACGCGATCTGTAATAACGCCTGACTGAGCTAAATAATTACCATGATATACGGACAAGCTCCCATTGTTTTTCAGACAAATATTTTGATAGCGGTCGGAATTACCTCCGCCCATTTTGCCAACTTTCGTATAAGAAGCATCTCCACTGTAGGTTTCATAATTATTACCGGCAGTATATACACAGGTTCCCGCTATAGGAATATACGGAACAGTATAATATTGGGAATTAGGTCCTCCCGTGTAATCACATTGCGATTGGTTGTCTTTGTTGTTATACTGACAGATGTTGTGCCAGGCCCCATTGTAATAGAAGGCAATCCTTACATCATCCCAGCTTGCATAGCCATCCGACTGAATTTCGGCTCCAATGGAAAGCACCCCTCGTCCCTTATTGAAGTTGCTGGAAAACCCTGACCCACCTGTGTTGCTCGGTCCAAAATCACCGTTATAAACCGCTGCCGTTTCAATAGTTGTGGTTTCTCCGGGTAAAATGGAAACGTTTTGCGCTTCCACACTGGAATTTTGCAGGACTATCACCAGGATGCTGAGGAGTAATTTTGACTTCATGTCGTTTTAATTTTAATATTTACTGTTTTTCAGCAGTGCAAAATAAATCACACTCCGAGCAGGAAAACCAGACCTTATTCGAATTCGTTAATATATTATTGGGAAATGCGCGGTAAAAGTATGATTAAATAGTCCATTCGTTTGCTCCAACAGGACATTTTTTCGCAAGAGAGCAATTCTTTATAACTGAAAATCAGTAGCATATGAAAAAACATGTTGCATCTTCTTTTCGGCAACAGCAGGCTTCAGGGAGAATGGAAATGCAGACAGGCCGGAAACCAACGAATCTTGAACTGGTATTCATAAAATAGTATGCGGATCTTTTAGTGGCTCTCCCAAGGCAAGGCATCGGCGAGTCTGGAAAAGAAGACATTTAGGAAGGCCTATTATGATTTCCTGATGTCGGAAGGAAGGCAGCCGTGAAAATCCCTGAATGCCGCTGAAAATTTACTGGCATTTTCATATCCGAATTTGGCTGCCACGGCAGCTATCAGCAAATCGGAATCGCTTATGATTTCTTTCGCCTTTTTCATTTGCAGACCCTGGAAGTATTGAAATAGAGTCTCGTCATGAACAATCTTGAAACACTCTTTCAGTTTGGTTTCTGAAGTACCGACAGCAGCAGCCAGAACTTCAATCCCCTGAAATTTTTCATACAGTTGATTCTGCAGGAGTCGCTCGACCAGCAATACCAGAATACGGTCCTGGTTACTGATCAGGAAATGCCGCTCATTGATATTCTCGGTCCGCATTTTTGAACTGAAAACATTTATATAGTTAAGCGTTTCTTTCCGGAGGGTCTTTGTATAGGTTTTGGATTTGAAATCACCCGGCGAGAAGAGGAGCTTAAACAAGGCCTGTTGATCAAAGAGTGCCGCCCCGGAAAGGCGAGGACATATTAAATGATCGCTTTCTGCCTGAAGAAAAGCTTTCCACACATTCCGGGCTTCCGGATTGGTGTATTCGAGATAATTTTCCAGCCACAGGTTTGTAAAATAAACAGAAATGTATCTGCCTCTGGTACCTTTGAAATGATGATGAACTACTTTAGCCCCCGGCTTCAGAAGCAACCAGGAATCATCCGGAATCCCGGCATTGTTGATCACGGAATTTAGCGCTTTGTCCTGATTATCCAGACGAAGGGAAAGACAAAAATAGTCGGCAGGAATGGCTGGGTCATAATAATGTTTGAAACTGACATTGGCCTTGAAAGTTGTTTCGGAACATAAAATGAAAAATTCCGCTTCAATTTCCCGGTAGTAAAAAAGCACTTTTAGAAAAAGTGAATTGGCCGCTATCGACTGCTTTTTGTCATTGCATTTCACAAAAGGGATCTTCTTAAACGCCCCAATCATTGCCTGTGGAGAATTGGCCAGGTATTGCAATTCGAAAAAGCCCTTTTTATAGGCAAAGAGATAGGGTTTGAATCTTGCAAACCAATTTTCGACGCTGGTGATGACTGACATAAACGGAAATAAGGTAAAGAATTACATCGTCTGGTAAGAGGAATACGGCCTCTTCCTTCTCTAAGATAATAAGAGTTGGTTTCAGTTTTGAGTATTTCGGCAAAGGGGCTTTCCCTGGCTATTTTTCTCTCTTTTAAGGGGATGGAAGGGTGTGCCCCAAACAGATCCTTGAAAGCGGAAGCAAATTTACTGATGTTTTCATACCCAAGGCCAGGGCTATTTCTTCGATCATGCTTGGAGTTTTCTGAAAGTACTAAAATTCATTCAACAAGGTGTCATTAGAGATTACCAGATTTAAATACGGTGATGTAAAAAACAGGAAACTTGCTGATAGAAGATCGGAGGTGTTTGGTTGCTTAGTTCCGAAAGTGAATGCATCATTAACGCTCAGACAAGTAAACAGACTTGCCCAATATCCTTGAATTGAGGCCCCTTCAGGGCAAGGAGACTGAAGCGAAATGTTTTAAAATATTTATTTTCTCGCGTGAAGGATTGAGGCATCTTTGTCTGAGCTCCTTTGCAGATTGTTCTGTTCAGAGAAACGCAGAAATCACTTATACGAAAACCAGCCATTAACAAACTGCAAAGAGCGAGTGCCGAAAGCCTGACCCCGTTTCAGGGGGCACGCCCAAATAAACATTACACCCCGTTTGCGCAGAACTGTAGGGTAGGCTGTACGGGAGGGATCTGTGCTTGCGCTTTGAACCGGCAACCCTCTTTGGCATAGACTGCCTTAAACACCAACCGGGTTTTATCAACCCAAACATCTTTATTTCTTGACTCTGTTCAGTTCCTCTTCTGCACCTGCTCTTTTTTCTTCCCGCTGGTACTGCGATTTTCCAAGTTTCCAGGTAAATGTGATCCGGGCTCTGCGTGAATCGCTGTAATAGGAACTGTGGTAATTGACATTCTGGAACACTTCCGTTCCTGTGAGCCGGTCGCTCCAGAAGATATCGGATAAATTCAAGGAGAATGTTCCCCGGCCATGAGCAATGCGTTTACGTATACCGACGTTCATGGCATAGCGGGGATCGTTAATGAGTACCGCATCCCGGTTAAGAGATGTATAATAGAAGGTTAGTTCGGCACCCCAGCCGTTTTTAAAACCAAAAGAGTTGTTGATGTTGTAATAAACCGTATAGCCGGCCGTGCTGTAAGCATTGCCTTGTAATGTACCGGTGTAATTGTCATGTGCGCAGTTGGCGGAAGTAATGATTGTCCACCAGTGTGAGGGATGAAAAGTTGCACTGAGCAGTGCGCTGTATGCATCCCAATGATTCAGATTGTTTGGCGTGCGGTAGGAAATGTGTGTGATGTCATCCTGATGAACGGCATCTGAAATGACATTGCTCATGGTGATATAACCAAGACCGGCACTCAGGAAGTTTTTGTAAACATGCGTGACTTCAAAATTGTCGGCAATCTCCGGCAGGAGGTAGGGATTGCCAATGGTATAAAAGTACGGGCCAATGTTCGTGGGGAAGGGATTGAGAGACCCGTAATCAGGCCGGTCGATGCGGCGGCTGTATGTGAAATTGAGTGTATGGGCGGAATCTATTTTCCAGCTGAGAAATGCCGAGGGAAACAGATTGGTGTAGCTGCGCCTGATTGTTGAATCGGTTTGGACCTGAGTTCCTGTTCCCTGTGTCGTTTCTTGCCTTAGGCCAAATTGTCCTTCCACTTTCTTGCTGAAGGTGTGGAAGAAATTCAGATAAGCGGAGTAAATATTTTCGGAGTAAATGAAATGATTGGTTTTGGTGATGTCAGGTACATCCACTCCCTGAACGACGTTCCAATATTGGGCTGGGTTGTCGGAATTGACCATACTGGCTTTTACTCCGGCATCCAGCCGGCTTTTTTTTCCGACAGGTTGGACATAATCCAGTTTTATGGCTCCGATTGTCAGTTGATTGGGATTTTCGGATTTAAGAAAGGTCGGGCTCTGCTGATAAGAAGGAGAAACATAAGAATAGGTAGTCACATCCTGCTGAAGGATGGAATTCTGAAAGGTGACAAAGTCGGCAGTGGCCGAAAGCTCCCGGCCCAGGCTGTCGATTTTAAATGTGTAGTTCAGATTGCCGGTGAGTCGGTTGCCTTGCCACTGGCTTGTACCCAGCTTGCTCAAACTGGAATCGGGCAGGGGCCGTGCATTGTAGATGTCCGTTGTGCGGATCAGCGCGCGAGAATCATTGGCAAGAAAGCCTTCGAAGACAATACCTAATGTCTGGCGCTTGTCCGGCGTATAATCCATCCCAAGCCTGCCGGTCTGATAATATCCATTGGAAACATCGCTGAAATGATTCGTGATGGTGCTTGGCGGAAGCCCGGTGGGATTGAACTGATTTTCCTGATCTGCATAGTAGGCATTGCTGCCATCCCCCAAATTATAAAAGCCAAAGAAGTTGAGTTTTTTGTCCGGTAATTGGCGGTGATGTTTGCCCCGCCGCCGGTGTATTGACTTTGCCTCATGGTCAGGTTCACCTGTGCATTGAAGCCCATGTTTTTATCTTTCTTCAGGACAATGTTGATAATGGCATTTCCGCTGGCGTCATATTTGGCAGAAGGATTTGTAATGACCTCTATCTTTTCAATCTGCCCAGCATCCAGACTCTTTAAATAAGTAGCCACATCGGCAGTGGACATATATGTAGTCCTTCCGTCCATCATAATGAGAACGCCCGACTTTCCGCGAACCTGGATGGCATCGTTATTGTCAACCGTTACGCCGGGCAATTTTTTCAAGACCTCCAAAGCATTGCTGCCTGAAGAGATGATGCTGTTCTCAATGTTGAAAACGGTTCGATCCAGTTTATGCTCCATGAAGGGTTTCTCCGCAACGACTTCCACGCCTTTGAGTTGATGATTGGGTTCCAGGATCAGTGTCCCTGCATCATACCGCTGAGCAGCATCCACCACAAGAATAACCGGAGAGTAGTATTTTCGGCAGCCCATATAGGTGGCAAGAACCCGGAAATTGCCAGAAGATTTGATTTCGAGCTGAAAACCGCCGCTTGTATCGGTCGTGGTTCCGGTAACCAGACTTGAATCGGCCGCTTTTATAAGAATCACATTGCAGAAGGAAATCGATTTCTTCGCATTATCGGTCACACGCCCGCTAATCTGGGCAAAGCAGGCTGTTGAACAAGCCAGGAGGCTAAATAGAAAAGCGGTTTTTTTCAAGGGTGACTAAAAATACAAATTACCATAAGACCAGCGGAGTATTTTGTGGCTTTTGTTTCCACCCGGAGGGATTTTATATTCCGGGCCTGTTTTGAATAAGATTGCCCCGTAAGCGCAGGCCCCTGGCGCACGGGATAAGAGGTGTGAAGGAGGGAAACAGAAACAAGCATCTTTCCGATGTTTAAATTCAAACCGGATTTGCGGTATCCCCCGGTCTGCCGTATATTTGGTGAAAGAACGACCATCAAAAACTAAAAACAGAAGATTATGAATTTAAGTGGCAACACAATTTTAATTACAGGTGGTTCAAGCGGAATTGGTTATGAGATGGCCAAGGAATTCCTGAAAAAAAGCAACACGGTTATTGTTACGGGGCGCAACGAACAAAAACTGCAAAAAGTAAAAAACGAATTGAAAGGAGTTGTAACCATCCTGAGCGATGTGAGCAAACCGGAGGACGTTAAGAAGCTGTATGATCAGGTGGCAAAGGATTTCCCCGCGCTCAATGTGTTAATCAACAATGCCGGGATTATGGTTACGATCAATCTGCAGAACCATCAGTTAGCACCTATGGATTTAACCAACGAAATCGATATCAATGTAAAGGGAACGATTTGGATGATTGATGCATTCCTGCCCCTGCTGAAAAAAAATAAAAATGCCGCTCTGGTCATTGTTTCTTCTGGCCTGGCATTCGTTCCATTGGCAATTTCACCGGTATATTGTGCTGCCAAGGCAGCCCTGCACTCGTATTCCTTATCCCTCAGGGAGCAATTGAGGAATACAGAGGTTAAAGTCTTTGAACTCGCTCCTCCTGCAACCGAAACGGAATTACTCAAGAATTTCAAGGACTCGGACATGGAGGGCGTATCGCTGATGCCTGTAGATAAAATGGTGGGAGTTTTTCTGGATGGATTCGCAAACGATAAATTCGAAATATGTCCGGGCCAATCAAGCCAATTGAAATTCATGAGCCGGTTTTTTCCGCGTTTTATTCTGAAACAATTGAGTAAGCCTGTAGCTGCCATGCATGCCAATTAACGGCTGCTGAGATTTCCTGTGTTTCAATCTGTTGTTTCCTTCTCTTTTATGCTTTATCCCGATCGCGCGGATTGTACCAAAGATTCCTTCGGAGCAAATGCGCGCGATCGGAATTTTTTGCCCGCAGCGCAGTATGCTCCGTTTTGCGAGAACAGATCCCGTCAGACCAACGTCAATAGACGGGACAATCGTACAGGTGGGTGTGCCAGATCCCCAATCAGATTCAGATAATCCTGCTTTTCCTACCATCTGCTCATTCAAAGCCTCCATTCGCTCAATGTCGTGCGGGTGCTGTGCGGCAAACATTATCTTTAAGAGATCCAAGAAGAAATATAACTGACCGGACTCGCCATGAAAACAAAAATCCTGATTCTGCTGGCATTCATTATAGGAAGCCGCGACACTTCTTTTTCACAAATCATTGCCGGGTCGGGTTCGGCGGGATTGATTATTTCGAATCCTTTAGTCAACCTTTCCAATGCATCGATAGGTAATACCGTTTCATGCCGGTTTGATCTGAATTGCGACGGCCATGCCGATATGAGGCTGGATTTGATTAAGGGTCCCACCGCGATAGATGGTGAAAACGAGGCCTTACTGTATGTTCTGAACCCGCTCTTTCAAATTTGCGCAGATACCGGATCGGGCAATTCAGGCCAGGTACACTACTTTAATTTGGGGGACACATTGATCAGCCCTCACAGCGCTCATTGGTCTGTTGATACCATGCATCAGTTGGGTAATTACGGTTGCATGCTGTGTTCAGGACCAGCAGCAGAAAACAATGTTTTTATAGCTTACCGCAATACATCCACCGCGCAAACCGGCTGGATCAAAGTGTCATTCAATTTGTCGGATTTCGGTAATTCGGCAACGCCCGTTACAGTTTCTGTTCCTGCCATATTGTCTCCCTGTTCCAGCACTTCTTTCTCTTCAGGAATTGATGATTCTTACAAGACAAATACGTATCGCATTTTTCCAAACCCGGTAAGGGATTATTTGAATGTGGAAACAGAAAGCAAAAGTTGTACCGCCATGATCTACGACAATACAGGCCAATTGATTTTGCAAATGAAAAACATTGCGGGTAAAACACGAATGGATTTTTCCTGTCTGCCAAATGGTATGTATTTTATCCAAATGCAATCCGGGGATAATACAACAAGCACTAAGTTTATCAAGGAATAGATGTCTTTCTTCAGGAAGAATTTTTCAGGGACACGCCCAAATGAATAAATTAAATTTCCGAAATTTACACTATTCCGAGTGCAAGAAATCAAGCAGGATCGTCAGCAATAAAATCTGCAATCAAAACAAATTCTCTGCTGCGGTTCCTGGCTCTTCAATCTGTTATTTTCATTCTTTCTGTATTTTAACTGGTTGATGTAATGTAAGGCCAATCGGGTGCCGTGGTTGAAGGAAATCTCAAAAAGAAAAAGGAATAAGGCCAATGGAAATAAGATACGTTCAATTGGGAACTTGTTTTTAGCAGACAACAAACAACAGGGGCAAAGAGGCAAAACAATTTTGTTAAGAATAAAAGAAAATATGCGAATAGGAAAAGTTGTTTTACCAATTGGAAAACAGCTGATGCGGATCGACCAAATACATTTTTCAATCGGAAAACCCTTCATGACGATTGGAAAAATAGTTTTGTCAAAAGAGAAAGAAGATTTGCCTGCAGGAAAAAAATGTTGTCAAAAGGAAAACAAGAAGCGGCAGACGGAAAAGGAGCTTTGTTTACAGGAAAACAAGTCTTTTCAATTGAAAAAATGAGGGTGTAAAATCAGAAAGGAGGGACGTCAAACAGAAAAGGAAGGTTTCCTGTTGGAAAACAAATTTTGTCAATTGGTAAAGAGGGTTTGTCAAATGGCAAAGGTGAAATGTCAATTGGAAAAAGGGTTTTGTCACAAGGAGAATATGTTTTGTCAATAGGGAAAGGAATTTTTTAAATAGGAAATCTGATTTGTCAGAAAGAAAAAGGTGGGCAGGGATTTGGTGAAAAAGGACGCGGCTAAAACAAGAGAAGAAGCGCAAAATCGGTTTGAATTATCTCGCCGTTTTATGCCTGAAAGCCATTAGTTTCATTGACAATGCGATCTCAGAAATTGCAGAATCACGATAGCGGTTCCTAAACCAATTTCAACCAGCATTATGTTGTTGAAATATTTTCCTGCAGAGCCAACTTGTATCCTCGAGTACAACCTGCCTAAACCGGAAAAAACAACAACAATTCCCATGAAATAAATCAATCCATGCATCTCGTGAAGATTGAAAACAACCCAGGCCGTTAGAAATCCCATCCCGAAATAAATTCCGCTTAAAAACCGGAAAAGATTATCCAATATGGGTTGTGGCGCAACGGTTTCCGGCAAAAAAGAGCCGGCTCCTTTTGTCAACAGGTTCAGCCCTCCTAACAAACAAATCAGAGAAACCAGGCCCAGTAAAATCTGCAAAGACAGTTCCATCACTTTTTATTTAGACTCTAAGCTACTTTAATTTTCGACAAAAATACCTGTGTCACAACTGATTTTTAAGATAGAAGCATTTACCCGTTCTCGAAAATAAATGGCAAATGAAAACACCCTCGAAGCCGATTCGCTTTCAAGGGTGTTTCATTATAGGGTAATCAAAAAAACAGTTCCCTATTTTGTTTTCACAAACATTTTCTGACTGCTGCTTTCAAGGGTGCTTACTTTCAATAAATAAATGGCAGGAGCAAGTTCAGACAGATCGATTTGAAAGAGGTGTTCGCCGGGAGCCGGATGGATCATTTTTGTGAGGATCACCTTACCTGTTAGATCAAATACCTCTACCCGGTTTTCTGTGTCTTCACTGCCCGACACAGTCAACATGTCGGTGACCGGATTTGGGTAAATAGTCAATTGAAGGGACTCGAGCGGTGGGGATCCGGGAAGGTTTGCAAAAGGTACGGATCTGTGTCCTGCCTTGTTTAATAATACAATCGAGGAATACGGGGCCAGGACAACACTGCCTGAATAGCTCGTGCTCTTTACATCCATATAGCTGCCCGAAAGAGAAACCGAAAGCGGGCTTGATGTGGGATTGTATTCAAAAAGAATATCCCCGGCAGGTATATTCATCGATATGGAGGCCGCATACAACTGAATGTTGTCCAGCCAAAGCGTGCTGTCCTGTTCTCCGATCTCATAGATCAGGCTTGCGTTGCTTTCGGAAACGGTCGGAGAAATCAAAAATTGCTGCTCGGTACGCGTGCTGCTTATTTTGCAAACACTTACCGGACTGATTGTGTTGTAGGGCGAAAGACTTTGCCGGAAAAACACATTCATTGTTTTGTTGTTTTTTGTCCCCAGCAAACTGAATTTGACAATGTAATTTTGGCCTGCCGTAACAGCGCCTATTCCAATAATCGTTTTTGAAATATTGACAAGGCCGCTGCTCGGTGTAAAATAAAAGCGCAAAGCTCCCCCGTCCAATTTGCCGGTATTGTCCCATGCTGCATACACATTGTTCTGTGCGGAATAAACATACTGACCGTCAACGTTGCTCGCAAAGGAGCCGTTGGGATACATATTGGAGCCGATATAGCCGTTGATGGTATATGGGGAAAAATCAAGAGGGGATTTTTTGGAATGGGGATCTTTTTGATAAGCAGCCTGCCACATAGCCAAATCCTCACTCACATTAACCTGTGAGCCGGAAGCCACATAGGTATTGTTTATGGTCTGGTTGTCATCAAATGGCCGGCAATAATAGTTGCTGTCAAAAGCACCGAAATCGGAGAGGTCATTGCTGATACTTTCCAGGCCGAAAACAGGCTGGGTTGTCTGGGCGGAGACAAGAATATTGTCCATCAGGGAATTGTTGACCACCAAACAATTCGGGCAATTGCCATCGTGACCCATGTCCAGTTGTTTGGTATTGTTGTACAAGGTGTTTTGCCTGACGGTGATGTTGTGCGCATTGTGCAGATAGATCCCATTGTTTCCGCAACCGGCTACCGTGTTTCCGGAAATAGTCACATTGCCGGTATTGTCATCCATGTATATTCCCTCCGAAGGCAGGTAAAGAGGCTCGTCTGTTCCTTCTCCCGCCCCTGTTCCATAAAGCACAAGGTTCCCGCTGATGACCCGGTTGCTGCTCGGGTTGAGGTTGGAAGCGCCTGTCCAGGTGTAAATGCCTCCGCCATCGTCTTTGGTTTGTGTAAAATGGCTGATGACATTGTTTTTGATAAGCGTATTGTTGCCGCTGAAATCGATGCCAATGTATCCGGTGCTGTCGATGGTATTGTTTTCAATGGTGTTGTTGTCCCCTGAAATCCAAATGCCTTCATACGTATCGTTTCCGCTCTGGCCCATGCCGGCATGAATACCTGTATTGGTGATGACATTGTTCAGGATAAAGGACCCGCTGCAGCTGTTGCTCAAAGAAAGTGCCGTGTTGTTTGTTTCTGAAATCCGGTTTGATTGTATCCGGAGCCCTTGTGTGTTGGTCCCCGAAAGCGCATTGGCACCCGAATACAGAATGGTGCAATTGCTGATGGTAATATTCTGGGCGGAGCTGATGGATATGGCGTCTTTATTGGATCCGGTCAAGGCAAGATTCACAAACGAAATGTTGTTCTCGCCGTTCAGAGTGATCAGATTGTTCAGTATACTGGCCTGAACGGTGGAGTACTGCGGATTGGAAGTGCCAAAAAACACATCCATCTTTTTTGTGGCTGTATTGTAAAACCATTCGCCGGTCTGATCCAGTGTGTTGATGCTTTTCTGGATAAAATAGCCGAAGTTGTCAATGGGCGTATAACCCGTAGCGGAGTTGAATTGGATGTTGGTTCCAGAATGCAGCAGGATGGAATCCCTGTCAACAACCCAACGGTTGGGACGGATAACAAGTTCTGCCCCGGTCCAGTTTGGAGAAGCGCTTAACTGGTTGTCTGTTATCGAACCTGAACCCGAATGCGATTCGAAATTCAGATACCCTTTGTTGGTTGCATTGCTGTTGGGATAACGTCCCAAAACCTGAAATGCCCCGTTCAGTAAAACAACATTGACCGAAGAACCGCCGGAACAATTACTTTCCCAGATTCCGTTTCCTTTGTTAGACCAGGAGCCAAGGGCAATCATGCCGGTGATTTGAGGAATGTTCAAGGCCGGATCGCCATAGCAGGAAAACACGATGGGAAGACCGGCAGTTCCTGATTTTTTAATGGTCAGCGAACCGTAAAAAGTATCTCCGCGCCGGAATAGAATGGAGTCGCCGGGCAGGAAATGACTAAAATAGGAATTGACCTTGTTAATTGTTTTCCAGGGTGTGGCCGGATTTTTAGCCTGTATTGCACTTCTTGAGTCGTTACCGAGAATGCTGGAAAAATAATAATTGACGGCTTGTGTTGTCACAGAAAGGACAAACAAAGCAAACAGAGTGCAGACCTTTTTCATGAGGATGAGTGTGTGAAAGGCATGAGATTCCCGTGCTGATCTTTTCAGCGGGTATTGCATTGGCATGCGTATTCAATTTGATGCGGGTATGAATTCTGCTGGGCTTAATCTCAAAAACAATTCAGCCGTTCCTGCGAGGACACGCGGGAGGTTTAGGGCTTGATTGTTTAGGCTTGTAATCCGGATTACACGTGTAAATTTAATTTGAATTTGCTCTTTTCCAATTTCTGTTCGGCTGCAACGGACTGGCATGTCTGATGTGAAAAATCAATTTGTGATGTTGCCGGACAATCGAATGTATCGGCCTCTGCTATGTCGAATGTGAGAGGAAGGCTTTGAAAAAATAGTTTCCGTTGAATTTGATTTGGAAAAAATTCATGTGAAACAAAAAGTGATTGATCGGATTTTTACCTCCGTTAAAAGACGTAAAATTGAAACGTTTGGGAAATTAAAAAAGCTTGAAAGCGGAATGTTGCTCTGAATGGACTCGGAGGAAGTTCCTGCCGGATGAAAATAAGGACAGACGGGTCGGGAGAAAAAACAAATAAAATAACGACATCAAATTATATTGTAACGTGAAGACCCTGTCTGAGTAATGGCCGGTGATTGGTAATTGTTCTTGCGAATTTTGTTGTCAAAAAACAAAACCCCGGATCTGTTTTTTCGGGAGACGCTTCGAAAAAACGATGGAAAAATGTTCAACAAGCAACGCACATAAAATTTTATAGTAAAAAGCAATAATTCGGCGGAATCTTCATTCCTTTTTTCTCTTTTTTACTTTTTTGTGATATTTCTTACATGTGAAAATAATTTCCATTCTGTTATTTCGTTTTCCTTTCAGTTGGAAACTATTTTTTCTAATTTTACTCGCCCCCTGAATTTTATTATCCGCTTTCTGAAAAAGGAATTTTTATTTAGATCAGAGTAGAATAATATCAACAATGAAATTTTAAAAATGGGAACAGCACTGAATTGTATAATTGTGGATGACGAAGAGTTGTCATCAAACCTCTTGAAACTCCAAATCAGCCAGATCGAGTATCTGAATCTGGTTCAGATTTGCAAGTGCCCGATGGAAGCCATAACCGCTCTGAAAACAGGACAGGTGGATTTGATGTTTTTGGATGTGCAATTGCCTGTGATGAGCGGTCTTGATCTTCTTAAAAGCATTGACAAACCTCCGCTGGTAATTCTGACAACAGCGCACAAAGAATATGCCCTTGAGGCTTTTGAAAACAACGTTGTTGATTATCTCGTAAAGCCGATTGGTTTTCCAAAGCTGCTGAAATCAACAGAAAAGGCGAAACAGCTCTTAACGATCCAGGACAGACCTCCGGCCGATTTTAATTCGGAATATATCTTTCTTAAAAAAAATGCCATGCTCAATAAGGTTTTGGTGAAAGACATCAAATGGATTGAAGCATCCGGCGATTATGTCAATATCCATACAGCAGAATCGAATTATACGCTTCACCTGACTTTAAAAACAGTGGAGAAGAAACTTCCCGCCGACCGGTTTTTGCGCGTGCACCGGTCATTTATGGTGCAGCTCGAACACGTGAGCAGCATCGATGACAATGTGATTTGCATCGGCAATAAATTGATTCCAATGGGCTCTATGTATAAAGGGGAATTCATGCTTAGAGTTAAACAGCTTTAGGCGTCATTTTATGCCTTGCCTTTTTTTAAGGCCATTTCACCGGGATATTTTGGTTGTCTACCGATGTTTTGATTACAAGCGTGCTTTCTTCCGTTCAATCTGGAAGACAGATGCTACACTCCATTTTTACCCAAAATGAATCTCTCGGATTAAAAAATACATTTTGAAGCCGACGGTCACTTTCACCTTAAACTGCTCTGAAAAGAGCGGGGAGGGAAAAATCCGGCACGAAAAACGGAAAAAGAACCACAAAACGATCAGCTAAAAACCTTAAGATGAAAGAAAAATTGATAAAATTTCACCCGAATGGTGCCAGGCACAAAATGAACGGACATGCATCAAAAAACGGTCACGCTTCCAAACAGGAAGAATCAGTCCTGACCGAATCTGAACTGTTATCGGTTCTTTTGAAAGTGAAAAACGGAAATTTTTCACTTCGCTTGCCAACGGATCAGAATGGAATAAAAAGATCAATCTGCGATACGCTCAATGAAATTATTGACCTGAATGAAAGAATGGTTTTTGAATTTCAAAAAGTGGGAAAAAGTATCGGTAAGCAGGGTAAGTTAACCAACCGGGTTGTGCTGGATGGGGCAAGAGGTTCCTGGAGTTCCTGTATAGATTCTGTCAACACGCTCATTTCCGACCTCGTTCACCCGACAATCGAAATTGCACACGTCATTACCTCTGTTGCCAAAGGAAATCTTTTGCAGGAAATGCCTTTGTCTATCGAAGGGAACCCCCTCCAGGGAGAGTTTTTAAGAATTGCCAAAGAGGTAAACGGCATGGTGAAGCAGTTGAATTTGTTTTCCATGGAAGTAACCCGCGTGGCGCGGGAGGTAGGTACCGAAGGTAAATTAGGAGGGCAGGCAAAAGTAAGAGGAGTGGGTGGGGTCTGGAAAGATTTGACAGACAGCGTAAATAAAATGGCAAGTAACCTCACCGGACAGGTGCGGAATATTGCGGATGTAACCACAGCCGTTGCCAAAGGTGACCTTTCCAAAAAAGTGACCGTGGATGTGAAAGGCGAGATCCTGGAACTGAAAAACACCATCAATACCATGGNNTTTCTTCGGAAGTAACCCGTGTGGCCAGAGAGGTGGGGACAGAAGGAAAGCTTGGAGGGCAGGCGCAGGTTAAGGGCGTTGGCGGTACCTGGAAGGATTTGACAGACAGTGTAAACCAAATGGCCAGCAACCTCACGGGTCAGGTACGGAATATTGCCGATGTGACCACAGCTGTTGCAAAGGGTGATCTTTCCAAAAAGATCACGGTTGACGTGAAAGGTG
>PLXK01000084.1 GCA_003151415.1 Bacteroidota bacterium | reverse complement strand
CAACTGCGTTTCCTGTCACATGCCGCGTTCGGGTTCAACCGATATTCCGCATGTCACCGTTCACGATCAATATATCCGCGCCATTCATAAGAAAACGGATGCGGCCCAGGTCAGAAATTTTATTGGCCTCTACGCTGTGAATGACGATAACCCTTCCCGGGCAACAAAAGCCAGGGGGTATGTAAACTATTATGAAAAATTTGATCCGAAGAACAAGGCTTTGCTCGACTCGGCATTGAAATACCTTCCTTCCGCTTCGGAAGACGATCTTAAGACGAATTTTGCAGGCCTGGTGCAGGTTGATTTTTTGAAACAGAAGTTTCAGGCCGTCATTGATTTGCTGAACCGCGCCGGCANNTGGGTGCTGAACACGTGTCTTGTGCACAAAAGCCTGAGCAATGAGGATGCCTGGACGGCCTACCGTATCGGCGAAGCCTTTTCGGCTCTGGGCAAGCCCGAAGCCTGCGAATTTTATTCAAAGGCGACGAATCTGGCACCATTCATGCTGGATTTTCAAAGCAAACTGGGTGTGGAACTCATGACACTGAACCGTGTGGATGAAGCCGCAAAAGTATTTGACTTTATCATCAGCGAGGACAGCAAAAATGGGGCTGCTTTAACCAACCGGGGCCGTATTTATTTCATCCGGGGAGATAACGGGCATGCCCGGCAAAATTATGACAAGGCCCTTAAACTCGATCCCGATAATTTGCAGGCATTGAAGAATCAGGTAGATTTGCTTAACTCACTTCAGCAGTATGAAGAAGCGAAAGGAATGCTTGATCAAATTCTGAAACGTTTTCCTGGCGACAAGGATGCGAAAGCCTTGCTGGCTAAAATGAAAAGCCTAAAACTGATTTCTGCCAAATGACGAAAAAACCGGGTCGGTCCTTTCTGCGTATTCTGCTGGTTCTTGCATTGTTCATTGGCGGGGCCGGATTCTGGCTGTACAAAATGGTGTATCTCTCGAATGTGGAGCTCGGGGCCAAGCGTTCGGAATTCTTTTTTGTGCATACCGGCTGGACCTATACGGATGTTGTCAATGCCCTGGAAGAACACAAGGTTATCAAAAACAGGAGATCTTTTGAATGGGTCGCCAAATTGAAGAAATACGACAAAAACATCAAACCCGGGCGTTACCGCATTTTGGAAAACATGAGCAACCGCTCCCTGGTCAATTTGCTTCGTTCCGGAGAGCAGGAACCGGTTCACTTTACCCTCAATGCCGTTCACACCAAGGAGCAGCTGGCTTCACGGGTAGGGGGAAAGCTCGAGGCCGATTCTTCCGCTCTGCTGCACCTGCTGAACGATGATGTCTTTCTTTCGAAGTACGGAATGAACACAAATACCATCCTGACTTTGTTTATTCCTCAAACCTATGAATTGCTGTGGGTGACAACACCCGAGGAGTTTATTGAACGCAATGCAAAAGAATATAAAAAATTCTGGACCGAAGAACGCAAGGCCAAAGCAAAAGCCATCGGACTGAGCCAGACTGAAGTGATCATTCTGGCTTCTATCGTACAGGAGGAGCAGAGCCGCTTTGACGATGAAAAGCCGGTTATAGCCGGTGTTTATCTCAATCGTCTGCGTGACCACATGCCTTTGCAGTCTGACCCTACGGTACGGTATGCCCTGGGCGATTTCATGGTCAGCCGCGTACTTTCAGAAGATTTGAAAACGGAGTCGCCATACAACACCTATCTGCATACCGGACTTCCTCCGGGACCGATTTGTTTTCCGGAAGTATCTTCCATCGATGCGGTGCTGAATCATCAGAAAAACAAGTATATCTACATGTGCGCCGAATTCGGAACCGGCCGGCACAATTTTGCTGTGGATTTCGAACAGCATAAAATAAACGCCAAACGATATCGCGAAGCGCTTGATGCAAATGGCATCCGGAGATAGCCGCAACTTTATTCCTGAGTATACCCAACCATAAGCCGAACATCGGCATCTATATGGATAGCAGAGGATATCCTTCTCAATTTTATCCCCAATTGATGATATGTTTTTTGCGGAAAGCTGACTGAAGTCATAAGAAGGCTTTTGGCAAATGCGGTACTTTGCGTGAATCTGAATTTGGTTTTGAATTTTTATATGTCCTGCCATATCCGGGTGACAGAATGTAAACAGGAACATCCGCGGATCTCTTCAAAGACTTGGAAATTATGAAGAAAATTATTTTGCCGGCATTCGTCTGCCTGATTTTTTCATTGCAGGGACTGGCCCAGACCGATAGTTTATTGCTGTCCATTCAGGATACGGCAAAGAAAGCGCCTTTGCTTCCATCCCGGATGATTTTCACGCAACGTTTTTTGTGGGGAGAAAAGGGGCTTTTGCGGATCACCGGGATTTCGCCTCTGAATGATGCCAACAGAGAAAAGGAAATGAAAATAAGACGCACCATGCTTGTGACTCATCAGGTGCTTGGATACGTTACCCTGGCCGGAATGGTTGCTCAGGGCATTGTCGGGCAGCAGCTCTACACGATTCTCGGGAATAAGGAGTATACCAAAGGCGGCCCTGGAAGAAGTCTCAATCAATTGCATGGCGAGCTGGCGGCAACGGTTAACATCACTTATTTCAGCACGGCGGCAATGTCTTTGTTTGCACCGCCTCCCTTGATCAACCGGAAAACGAAAAAGGTCAGCTCGATCCGTATGCATGAAGACCTGGCCATCATCCATTTTTCAGCCATGGTGGCAACCAATATCCTGGCTGATTATGCACGACGTGACCCCACACTCAGGGCCTATCACCGGGATGCGGCCTATACCGCCTTTACGGCCTTTGCCCTGGCAATGATTGTAATGAAATTTTAGAAAAAAGAATCATGAAAACAATATGGATTTGCATAGCAACCGGGTTTCTCCTTTCTGCAATCAACAGCCCAAACCCAACTCTGAAAGCCGACAAAACACAATCCAGCATCACCTATCATTGTGTGCATCCCCTGCATGAATGGAACGGTGTGAATAAGAACATTGTTTGCGTGATGAGTTATACCGATTCAACGAATACCATTCAGAAAGTGGCCATGCTTGGAAAAGTAGCCGATTTCGACAGCCAAAATTCAAGCCGCGATTCGCATGCACTGGAAGTTCTCGACGGGATCAAATATCCCAATGTTACTTTCAGCAGCACAGCCATTGTTGCCAGTGGAAACCAGCTGAAACTAAAGGGCAATTTAACCTTTCACAACATCAGCCGCGAGATTGCTTTTGACGCCCTGAGGGAGGATAAGGATAAAGAAATATCAGTAAGTGGTAGTTTCAGCATCCTGCTGTCCGACTACAAGATCGACAGACCTTCTTTTATGCTCAAAGACATGGAAGATAAAATGGATCTGAATTTCACCATGGTTTTTCATAAATAGAAAAGACCAGGGAATCAGGAAAGTATAATGAGGACCGGAACGGATTATTTCTGATGAAAGTTCGGATCCTTTTTCAGTTCCATTCCGCAACTTGCGCATTTTCCCGCCGAGTCACTTTGTCCGCATTGAGGTCCCATCGGGCAAACGTAAGCCTTTGCTTTAACCGAATCGGTCGCAGACACCCCGGCTTTGATTTCCGCAGTTTTGGTTTCTGTTTCTTTGGGTTTTACATTGCAGGAGCTGTTGAAAAAAAGAAGTGTTCCAACGGCAAGAATAGAGAGAGAGGAAAAAAATAGTTTGTTCATCGCATTTTACTTTTAAGTTCTTCTTCGAGGGAGAGTATGATCAGATCTTTTTTGGCGATTTCGAATTTGAATTTGTCAAGCTCCTTTTTCATGGCCTCAATTTCAACCTGGTGGTTGATTTCATTGGGAGCCCAGATATGTGTGTTGTAATATTTATCGGCTTCACCGTAATAATTGTATGTGGAATCCGCATCGCGGAAAAAGCTGTAAAGAGGAATCCTCAGTTCTTTCGAAATCAATTCCAGGGTTCTGATTTCAAGTGTGTTTTCAGAAAAAGCCTTATCCAATTCCTCCTGAGTGACACCAAGATAATTAACCAGAGTCTCGTAGCTCAGATTCCTGGACTCGAGAATGGCAATAATTTTGGCTTTCAGATCCATGTCTTCCTTGACCTTAGTTTTCATGTGAATATAATTTCATATTTAACGGCCACATGGTATGTCCATGATATTCGGGTCTGGTCTATTTATCGGATCGGGGGTATTTCATCAGAAACACCAGGTAAGGGTTCAAAAATAAGCAAAATTGGCAAATGGATTCAGCTCTTATAGCCTTAAACGGTTTTTTGCGTAAAAGGTTCTGCTCAAAGGCCTTACCTGAATGGATCGTTTTTTTGTCAAATATTTTTATTCTTCTGAAAGGTCAATTAAGGCCCCTTTTTGACCCGAAAGCCTGACTAATGCTTCTCTTTCAGTGGACTTTTTTCCGGAAAACCGCTGTAAAAGTCGTCGTACGACTCTTTTTTATATGCCCCCTGCTCAATGAAGTCCATGTATTTTTCAAAGTCGGAAGGTTTCATAAAGCTCTGTAAGGCATAAATTCGTTTGCCCTGTTCATCCAGGAATACAAGCGAGGGATAGGCCAAATGACCATCCAGAAGTGAAAAGGCCAGAGGATGAGTGGAATTTCGTCCGTCTACGGGAGCAGCGTTGATCAATTGTTGCCCGTTATAAAGGACAGTGTCCCTGCCTTCTGCATCGAATTTTACACAATAAAAATGGGTATTCATGAATTGAGCAATGCTCTTTTTGGCAAAAGTTCTTTTGTCCATGACCTTGCACCATCCGCACCAGGGTGTATAGATATCGAGGAAAATAGGTCGGGGGGCAATTCGGGCGAGCTCAATGGCCTGATTCAGGGTGTACCAATGAACTTTGGATGGATCTGTTTTGCTGTTGGTTTGGGAGAAAGAAGCCGTTCCGGCAAAGAAAACCAGAAACACCGAAAAAAAAAGTACAGGGTTCCGGAGGCGGATTTTTCTCATCATGGCATGGTCAGGTTTCCGGAAAGAGATCTGCCTGGGAATGCCCGGGGAGAATTAAGAATCAAACCGGGTATTGAATTAGACCGCTTTCTTTCTTGTCAGATAGCCGATGAGCATGGGCACGACCGAAAGCAAAATAATTCCGATAGTGACCATTTCGATGTGTTTGCTGATCCATTCAAAATGGCCAAGGAAATATCCGGCAATGGTTAGACTGGAAATCCACAGGGCACCGCCCAGGATGTCAAACAGGATAAAGGTTCTGTATTTCATCTCGGCAACACCCGCCGCAAAGGGAGAAAATGTCCTGACAATGGGCACAAAGCGGGCCATGATAATTGTTTTGGGTCCGTATTTAGCAAAGAAAGCATGCGTCCGATCCAGGTATTCCTGTTTAACCAGGTTCCGTCCCCTGAGTTTGAGATGCATAACCCGCAAACCGATGTTTCTTCCGACAAAATAATTCAGGTTGTCGCCCAGCACAGCGGCAATGAAAAGAAGTCCGATCAGAGCAGCAATGTCCATCTGGCCTTTTCTGGCAAATAACCCTGCGGCAAAGAGCAATGAATCGCCCGGCAGCAGGGGCATTATGACAAGTCCTGTTTCAACAAAAATGATCAGAAAGAGAATCAGGTACACGGCCGTACCGTAATTGCTGAACAGCCAGTCAATAAAGTTGGGCTGGAAAATATGTTTGATAAATTCGATCACAGAAAATGATTTTGGAATGGATTGTAAAGTTCAGAAATTAAAATCGTCTGACAGCTCAGAAGGGGGATCAGTATTTCGTTAGTGAATGATCCACCTGATCGGCATAGGCAAGGATTCCGCCCTGAAGATTGTAGAGATTGGTAAATCCGTGGTTTGTTTCAAGGGCCTGAATAACGGCAGCCGATCTTTTTCCGCTGCGGCAATGGATAACGACTTTTTTGTCGCGCGATATTTTTTCGGTCTGCTGCATGATATCGGCCATGGGCATGTGTTCGCCATCGAGCGTGACAATTTCCACTTCATAGTCTTCCCTGACATCGATCAATTGGAAATCTTCTTTGGCATCGATCATTTGCTTTAATTCCTTCGGATTCAATTCCTTCATCTTGGATGGGTTTGTCCCGGCTCATCCCCGGGAGGTTGATGATTTGATTAAACAGTTTTTACTAAGGATTCGGGCAGATAGGAGAAAAAAGTATCTCCGCGAAGACCCAGACGGAGCGTTTCCAGAGGAATGGCATCTTCCGGAGAAATGTTTCCCAGATTGGCATTGGGGCCGAGCAGTTTAATGAACCAGACCTGCTGGGGTTTCTGCGGGGCTTCCCAGAGGATGTTCTCCTGTTTTACCTTTGCCAGAATTTTATTGATCAGCAGGGTATGGGCATGACCATTGGGACGGTAAATGCCGACAGTTCCGCTTTCCCGGGCTTCGGCAATAACCTTCCAGGAGCCGGCCTGCAATTCCTTGTTCATCATCGAAATCCATTTGGCAGGATGAATGATGATTCCTTCCTCTTTGGAACCGACTTCGGAAAGAACCCGGAAGTTTTTTGACAGGGTATGAATGTATTCGCATTTTTTATCGTGATCCATGATGATGGATCCGTCGGATACTTCTGCGGTGTCGAGTTTGAGTTTGTCGATAAGGCGCATGTAATCATCAAACATGTCACGGATGATAAAAGCTTCGAAAAGGGTGCCTCCCAGATAAACCCGGAAACCGGCCTCTTTGTAAAGTTTTATTTTTTCGGCCAGGTTACGGGTTACAAGCGAGGTGCCAAAACCCAGCTTTACGATGTCTACATAGTCCAGGGAGGCGTCAATGAAATCTTCAGCCTGGCGCAGCCCCATCCCTTTATCCATAACCATTGTGACCCCGTTTTTTCTGGGCCTTTCGGGCCTTTCGGGCAAATGCGGCAAATTGAAATTCATAGTCTTACTTACGGTATGATTCGATCAGGTCTACGACCGAGGTATTGTCTTTCAGTTGTGGAAGATACTCAAAAAGTTCGTTGTGTTTCTCGTAATCCAGAACAAGGGCATTTTGCAAAAAGCCCATGGCTTCCTGTTTTTTTCCAAGCTCAAGAAGATAAGCCGACATTCTGTAATTCAGTTCGGCATGATCGGGGTGGTATTTGATGCCTTCGGTGAGCAGGTCAAGGGCATCTTCCTTACGTTCCATCTCGAAAAGCAAACTCGAGCAATCCAGCCAGATTTCAATGTCCTCGGGCGACAATTCAATGACTTTGCGATAGGCCAGTTCAGCTTCTTCCAAAAAGCCCATTTTGTATTGAACATCTCCGAATATGTAAAGGTATTCGGCATTGCCGGGTTCGAGCTCCAGCGCTTTTTTAACATAATGGATACCCTCCACCAGCCTGTTTTCGAGTTCCAGAACCACTCCGACTCCCATCCAGGCATCTGCCAGCGCGGGATCCAGTTTGATGGCCCTGTTGTAATAATTCAGGGCCGCTTCAAACTGTTCTTTCTTTTCGTAACATTCGCCGATGTAATAATAAGTCGTTGCATCGGCATCTTCGTATTTAAAGGTCTCTTTGTAAGTATTGATGGCTTCATCAAGCATGTCCAGATTCGCGTAGGAATTGGCTTTGTTGAAATATGCCGAAGCAAAATCCTCCTTGATGGCCAGACAGAATTCATAAGAGTCGATGGCTTTTTCAAAAAATCCAAGACGGTTATAGGCAACGCCCAGGTTGAACCAGGCTGAAGAGGAGTAGGGGTTGTTATCGAGAAAGACAGTAAAAAAACGTACGCTTTCTTCGTGCTGCCCGTTTAATTCGTAGCAAAAAGCAAGTTCATAAATGGCCGACTCGTTGCCGGGGTTATCCGAAAGTGC
>PLXK01000128.1:533-3924 GCA_003151415.1 Bacteroidota bacterium | reverse complement strand
ATAAATTGTTTAGGACGCTATTGATCTAAAACCTAAGAAAATGAAAAAGGCAATTTTAATTTTGGCAATACTCTCCATGGGAGGTTTTGCTTTGGCACAAAAGGTCAAAGAATCGGCTGTGCCTGCACCTGTCAAATCGGGTTTTGTTGCGCTTTATGCGACAGACAAGGTTGACAATTGGAAAAAAGAAAAGGGCAATTACGAAGCGAGTTTTATGAAAGACAGCAAAAAAATGCTTGTTCTTTTCAAGCCCAACGGTGACTGGATCGAAACAAAAGCCCAGATCGATGCTTCTGAATTGCCTGCACCTGTGACCACTTATGTGAAAAACAATTATCCCGGTCAAACCATTTGGGATGCTTACAAGATCACTAAATCGGGTGGAGGTGATGTGAATTACAAGGCTGAAGTTGGAAAGATGAGCCTGTTTTTCGATGCTCAAGGCAATTTCATCAAGACAGAGAAAGAAGCGGGCATGTCCATGCTCAGCAGATAGCGGATGTTTCGTTTCTCAGTAAACAAGTTGATCCGGTTACCGACACATTCGGTTAAAGTGTAGAGAAAGAAAGAGGCCGTTTCGAAGATTTGAAATGGCCTCTTTCTTTTTTGCCCAACCCCATTCAGGTTTTAAAGCCCTATTTCTTTTTGCCAAGATTCAATGCAATCTGGAAGATCAATTCATTGGGAACTTGAAAAGTGGTTGTTGACGACCCCGACGATTTATTCATCAGGCCCTGGTAACACAATCCAAGCAGGAGTCTGCTCAATTCAACATTCGCTGCTATCCGGTATCCTACACCGGAAGGCTGAACCTTTATATTGTTTTCTGAGGTGTTGGTCATAAACACCCAATTGTAAAGCGGTCCCGCTTCCACATTCAGGATGCCCAGAAAATGGAATCCCAGCAGGACCGGCACTTCTAATTTTCCGTCATTGAAATTGGTTTTTGTTGTGGTTCCGTCTTTATTGTAAAAATTCACGTCTCCGCTTTGGTAATTGATTAGAGCCATGGGTTTCAGATAAAAAGGAGTAAAATGAAATCTGGAAAACAGTCCTCCTTCAAATCCTGTAATGCTATTTCCTTTTGCTGTATTGATGAGTGCGGTATTCATGTCCGACATTTTAACTGTTCCGGTAGAAACTCCTGCCGCAATTCCGCCGTCAAAGAATTGTGCCTTGAGTCCCATTCCGCTGTAAAATAACGCGATCATCAAGAAACTCACTGTTTTGTTTTTCATGGTTTTCTTTTTTTGATGTTTAGGAATGGATTCCTTACCCTCCGTTTCTGCGAGCCAGTAAAGAATACCCTTTGTTTGGAATAGGTTTTCATATTTGAACCCAATAACCCTTCAAATGTACGCCACGCTGAATTTGTTTTTTTTCAAATTCGTTCAGGTTGAAAATGGAAAAGGTGAACGGCTAAATTCAAAGGTTCATTTTCGGCTGGCTTTAGTCCATAGCCCGGATGTTGGAATGTTTTACCAGAGATTTAAATCACCAGGGGGCCATTCTGGCTATCATTCCTACAGCTTAACCGAAAACAAGGAAGATCTCGGATCTGGTAACGTTAAAAAGGAAGAGACAATTAGTGTTCAAAAATTCTCAACTATTTTCAGGATGGCAAGGAAAACACGCGAATCTAAAAATTTGAAAACCCCCAATGCGGTTCAGGACATAAAAAAAGTTGAAATCCGCCAATTGAAGGTGAGCGATTACCTGGGCCTGCGCGATACGATGACAGAAGCCTATAAGAGCTGGCACGGGGCTTTGTGGTCGGAGCAGGATATAATCAGACTGGTGCGTCTTTTCCCGGAAGGACAACTTGTGGTTTTGGTCAATGAGGTTGTCGTGGGTACAGCCCTTTCCATTATTGTGAATTACGACGATTTTGGGGATGATCACACCTATAAACAGATTACGGGCAATTTCACATTCAATACACACGATCCCAAAGGCGACGTGCTGTACGGGATAGAGGTTTTTGTTCATCCCGATTACCGAGGATTGCGTCTTGCGCGAAGGCTCTATGACTCCCGAAAGGAGCTTTGCGAAAGGCTGAACCTGAAGTCAATTATTTTCGGAGGACGGATTCCCAATTATTCAAATGTAGCCAATACGATGAACCCCAAGGAGTACATCGAAAAAGTGAGAATGAAAGAGGAGTATGATCCGGTTTTGTCTTTTCAGTTATCCAACGAGTTTCATGTCATCAAATTGCTCAGCAATTATATGCCTGATGACAAGGAATCTAAAAAATATGCGACGCTCATGGAATGGAACAATGTGCTTTATGCTGAAAAAAGTAAACAGTCATCCCGCTCCAAAAGCAGTGTCAGGGTGGGGCTTGTGCAATGGCAAATGCGCTCATTCAATAATTTTGAGGTGCTTTGCGAACAGATTGAATTTTTTGTGGACACAGTAGCAGGTTATAAATCCGATTTTCTTCTTTTCCCGGAACTCTTTAATGCTCCGCTCATGGCAGAGTTCAATCATCAGAGTCAGTCAGAAGCCATACGCAGTCTGGCTTCGTACACCGAAATGCTTCGTGATAAATTCATCAATTACGCCATTACCTACAATGTGAATATCATCACCGGCAGTATGCCATTGATGCGCCACGGGCAACTGTACAATGTCGGCTATCTCTGCCGCAGAGACGGTTCCATAGAGCGGTATACCAAAATCCATGTAACGGCCAATGAGGTCAATGCCTGGGGAATCGTGGGCGGCAATAAACTGAAGGTGTATGATACCGATTCAGGAAAGATCGGCATTCTTGTTTGCTACGATGCGGAGTTTCCGGAACTGGCCAGATTACTGGCTTTGAATGGGATGGAAATACTTTTTGTTCCTTTTCTAACCGATACGCAAACGGCGTTTACCCGTGTCAAATGCTGTGCACAGGCAAGAGCAATCGAAAATGAATGTTTCGTTTGTATTGCCGGTGGGGTCGGAAATCTGCCCAAGGTTCATAACATGGACATCCAGTATGCACAATCGGCGGTGTTCACACCCTGTGACTTCTCTTTTCCAACCAACGGGATCAAAGCCGAAGCGACTCCCAATACCGAAGCCGTACTCATCGCCGATCTGGAACTGGATTTGCTCAAGAAAATGCGTTCCCGGGGAAGTGTCCGCAATCTGCAGGACCGCCGTCCGGATTTATACGAATTGAAGCAGCTGAAACCCAACGGAAGGCTGGAGGTGTTACTGGAGCATGCGCGGAAAAATTATTTATTTAATGTGCTCAATCCCTCGATTCTGAAGTGAATGTTTTTTAAAAAGGGCGGGGCCATTATTTCACATGAAAGGCAAGGAGTTTTTGATCTCCGATAAATGCTTCCAGTTTGTCGTTCTTTTTCACCGGGCCCACGCCTTCGGGTGTGCCGGT
>PLXK01000128.1:0-501 GCA_003151415.1 Bacteroidota bacterium | reverse complement strand
GCTTTTTCCCAGGGTAGTCCTTTTTGTTTGCAAATGGCCTGCAGGTCCCGCGCTGTGAAATCAATTCCGATGCCTATTTCGTTGTAATATTTATGCGCAAAACGCTCCTCTATATTTTTACCGACCCGGTTGATTTTCAATACGAGTTCCACTTCGTGGTGAATTTCCGAAGAAAAATCAGGCAGAAAGAACGGTTGATTTCGGATTATCAGGGCGGTGTCGGGTTTCATGAAAAAGACAGGTTCTGTTGGAACTTCCGATTTCATTTCTTTGGCATGCTCAGCATAATTGCGGCCGATACAGATGATTTTCATAGAGCAGGGATAGCGATCTGGAAAAAAAATTATTCTTTTGTGCTTAAGTTTCTCAATTTGATTCGGGTCAGCACTTTCTTGGTATAAAGCGGAAAATCTCCGTTTTGCATCCAGGTATAATAGGAAGGTTCCTGTTTCAGCACATCGGCGACCGGTTTGCCGGTATGTTTTCCGAAATTAAATACTT
>PLXK01000023.1 GCA_003151415.1 Bacteroidota bacterium | reverse complement strand
TCTTGATTCTCTATACCATTATATAAATCGTTTTTAAATTATTGTAATTTTTTTTATGCAACTTATGCGATAAACGATGGTGGTTATTGGGATAGCTTAATGGTTAAGCATTCTCTCTTTGCAAACAACAACACTGCTATATACAGAGGCTCATGGGGGCCAGAAGGAAATTTAATTGATAGTTGCATTTTTAAACACAATACAAATTGCGGACTGGAAAACCTGTATAATTCAAAAATCACCAACTGCATAGTAGATTCTAATGCAATAGGTTTACAAGGTGGTTCACAAGTAAGCGTTGAAAACACCAACTTCTCCTCTAATCAAATTGCCGTGAAAACAATTATGGATTGTTCTTTTACGAATTGTTATTTTGGAAATAATCAATCTGGATTAATGATTAATAATACGGCTAATGGCAACTTTGTTTCAACATCTACATTCGAAAATAATCAATACGGAATATTAGATACTACTCTTGGGAATAACTCCATTCTAAAATGTTACATTAAAAATAATTTTGTTGGTGTATTTCTTAAAAATGGGGGGCGCAGCACAATAGACAGTTGCTTCATCATAAATAATCAATCAGGTGTATTAAACAATGGCAACAATAAAATAATTAAGAATAGCACCATTGATTCAAATTCCATAGCCGGGATCAATTTCGATGCTCCATCGAAGAATAATTCCGTTATTAATTGTAAGATAAGAAAGAATGGAACAGGAATTATTGATATCGGCGGGAATTCTCCAAATCTATTTACAAAAAACAGTATAGAAAATAATTTGATTGGTATTCAATTAGAAAATTCAACCGAACATATTTACTGCAATAAGATTTGCAACAATAAAACTTACAGTTTAAAATATATGTTACCGGGAAATACAAATGTGTCTGATAATTATTGGTGTACTTCAGATTCTTCTTCAACCTCAATACTAATTCATGACGGAAAAGACTCCATTGGTTTAGGCGTAGTACAATTTATGCCTTTAGATACAATGCAATGCTATTTATGCAACTTTAATATAATTTCATTAACCTATAGTTACCCGACATGCAGTACTTGCAATAACGGGACAGCTACTGCGAACGCCAAGGGGGTATCTCCATTTACTTATTCATGGAATACTTCTCCAACTCAAACTACTCAAACAGCTACAGGACTCTCTCATAATAGATACTATACTGTTTGCGTAACAGATTTCGCTGGTTGTACAGATTGTGATTCTGTATATTTCTCAAGCACTGTGTTTGTAAAGGAATATAGTGACAAAATAAATTTTCTCATTTACCCCAATCCCTTTTCTACACAGGCCGTTTTGCGAGCAGACACCTCTTTCCATAACGCCACTCTTTCGATAGACAACTGTTTCGGGCAGACAGTAAAGCAAATAAAAAATATTTCTGGACAGACAGTTACTTTAAACCGAGACAACTTGCCAAGCGGACTGTATTTCCTTCGCCTGACCGAGGACAATAAAATTTTATCGGTAGACAAAATAGTAATCACGGACAATCATTAAATATCCCCTGCCGGACTCAACCTGGCAAGGGATATTTCTCAGACAAAGGTCTTCAGCGAACAATCGAAATCCATTTCGTTTCCGGCATTCCATTGGACATTATCCGGATAAAATAGGTGCCCTGATCCAAACTGCCAAGCTCAGCATGGATCTCATGTGCTCCTGCTTCCTGTGTCCGTTCAGATTCCAGTTGCATCAGTTCCTGTCCTTGCAGGTTGAATAACTTGATTTCAACTGTCGCATTCCGCATGAGGGAGTAGGCAATATTAACAGCTCCCGAACTGGGGCTTGGATAAGCATTGAAGGAATTCAGAAGGGAAGGTTCTGTCAGAATACCCGTGGCTCCTTTCCCCATCACTACATTTACGTTGGGATGTATATTCTGAGCCCAGGCAGGCAGGCGGGCCAATGCCGTGCTGTCGCAATAATAAGACGAGCATCCTACCGTATCGCGTATATAAAGACAAATGGAGTAAAATCCGGGACCCGCATAGGTGTGGCTTGGAGTGGCCGAGACCGTATCCATCGAACCATCTCCCCAGTACCAATAATATTTCAGAGGTCCTGCCCCGCTTGCATTGTTCACCGCTGTATATTTTCCAGGATTCAATGAATCTGCCGTAAGGGTAAAAGCCGCAGAACAAGCCGGTGGTCCGCTGATGATGACACTGTCGCAATAACTGTTCGTACATGCCCCCACAATTCCACCGAAGTTGCTCATGGTGATGCATACCTCGTATCTTCCGGCAGGGATATATTCCTTTATGGAGTCAAAGGCCATGTTGGCATAATACGCCCCATTTACTGAAAGTATTACGCTTGAGCTATTGCTCAGACCTTTACAGGTGCTCTTTATCGCCCAATGATTGGCTGAGGGTTCAGTCCATGTAAATCCTGCAGAACAGGGCGGTCCGGTTGGAATAGTCATGGAGTCAACGGTGCTGCAACCATTGGCATCGGTTATGGTGCAATAATAAGTGCCACCGGTCATCCCCATCGGAAAATTATTTGTGACTGCGCTGTTGGTCCACGAATAGGTATAAGGAGTAGTACCTCCGCTGGTCGAAACGAATCCTGATCCGTCGGCACAGCTCTGGCAGGTGGAAGGAATGATGGACGAATTGGAGCTTTGCATGTTGCAAATTACCGTTCCGCTTACGCTTACAACCTGGCTTACGGAATCGTATATCGTCCATGTGGTGGTATCGGCAATGAGCAGAAGGACCCGGTAAGTGCCAGGAACATTAAAAACATGCTTTGGATTGACACCCGACTCAAGCGGCGTATTGTCGCCATACTCCCAGAAATTGTCAGCAACCGGATAGCTGCCTGTTGATGTATTTGAAAACTGAATGGTGTTGGGGGCCGGCTGCAGCCAGGTAAAGGAGGCATGTGCGCTTTGGGCGAAGGTGTTGAGGGTTCCTAAAAGGAGGACCAGACAAAGGCTGGCGAGGAATTTGGTTGATGTGTTCAAAGCGGTATGGTTTTAAAGGATACAGACATCATGCCTGTATCTGATACAAATGTATTCTCGGGGAAGGCCATAGACAAATTGATTTTGCAGATATCTTACCTCTTCAGGCGGGATTTATGCCCGTCTCATGGTGTGGATGGACTCCTAAAGAGTCCCTTGGTATTTCGCAATTTTTGCTATCTTCCCTCCTCCAATCATCAGACATACGAATGAAAAAACTACTCTGGCTCTGCCTTTGCCTTCCTGCTTGTGGATGGGCACAACTTACCGTCAACATCACCTACGCCTATCAATACACTCCTCTGGCCGACACGCTTTTTCTTTCGGGCACATTCAATGCCTGGGTGGTGAACAGCCCTGCTTATGCCTTTAACAGAACAGGTCCCAATACCTTTCAGCTGGTCATCAACCCTCCCGCCGGAGCCCTGCAGTTTAAAGTGACCCGGGGCAGCTGGGCCTTTGTGGAGGCGAATTCAACGGGTGGCACCATCGCCAACAGAACCTATACCTATTCCGGAAGCCCTTCAACATTGAACCTGCAAATCAATGGCTGGCAGGATATCGGCGGAGACGGGCAGGTGTGTACAGCTACCTCCAACGTGTATATGCTCGATACCGATTTCCCACTGCCACAGCTCAATACCTCGCGCAGGATTTGGGTCTACCTCCCGCCGGATTATTATACCTCCGTAAAACAATACCCTGTGTTATACATGCAGGATGGCCAGAATTTATTTGATCAGACGACCTCTGCCTTTGGAGAATGGAAAGTGGATGAATCGCTCAACACGCTTTTCAGCCAGGGTGATTATGGAATCATTGTCGTTGGGATTGATAACGGCGGCTCAAACCGGCTGAATGAATATTCTCCCTGGAACAATCCTTCTTATGGCGGTGGTCAGGGCAAACAGTACATGGACTGGCTCGAACACAATCTCAAACCTTATATAGACAATGCGTTTAGAACGTTCAACATTCCGAAGTACACCGGTATCATGGGAAGCTCCATGGGCGGCCTCATTTCGCAATATGGCGGCATTGCGTATCCGCAGACATTTAAAAAAGTCGGTTTGCTTTCTCCTTCCTTCTGGTTTACCGATACCATCTTTCAACAAATCCACACCCAGGGTGTTCAGTCCGACATGAAGTTTTATTTTGTTTCAGGTACCACCGAAGACTCCACCATGGTTCCGCTGATGACCGCCATGCAGGACAGCGTTATTGCCAGGGGATTGAGCCCCGCAAGAACGAAACTGCTTACCTGGCCCGATGGACAACATGCCGAATGGTTCTGGAGCCGGGAGTTTCCTGCGGCCTATCAGTGGCTCTTCAACGATTTGAATACCGCCACAGCTGTCGGTTCCGCCTGTTGTGAAACTCTTCCGGAGATAGACATTTACCCCAATCCCGCATCGGACTATGTCTTCCTGAACTCGTCAAGCATCATCGTCGATATTCAACTACAGGACATGCAGGGAAAGGCAATCTGTTTACCGGGACTGATTCACACGAATCCGATGAGCTGCAATACGTCTATGCTCCCTTCGGGAATCTATCTGCTAAAAATCCGGACTCTGAATGGAACGGTCGTCAGAAAAAAGCTGATCGTACAACATTAAATGTGAGGAATGATCGTTTAGGCTGTATGCGAACCATGAAGATCCTCAAATCAATCTTTAAAATCATTTTCAGATCCCTGCTGATACTTGTGGCTCTGGTTGCTGCTTACTATTATTTCCCCGAACCCCATTTGCCCAAAAACGCACACATCGATTCGCTTGTTGTGTTCAAATCGAAACATGAATTACTGGCTTATTCAAACGGAAAATTACTCAAGACCTATACGATATCCATTGGAAAAAATCCTGTCGGCAAAAAAGAGTATGAAGATGACAAAAAAACACCCGAAGGAACTTATTGCATCAAAGACAAGAATCCGAATTCCGGTTATTACAAAAATCTGGGTATCTCGTACCCGAACCGCGATGACCTTGAAAATGCAAAAAAATTGGGCAAACCCACCGGCGGGGACGTGAAGATTCACGGTTTAAAAAACGGGGATTGGTACACGCGAAAGTTTCACCGATGGAAAGACTGGACAAACGGATGTATCGCCCTCACCGATGAAGAAGTCGAAGAGCTTTACAATGCCGTTCCCGTTGGTACACCCATACAAATCAATCCCTGACAAAATCCCGGGCTTTCATTTAATCAAAGACAAAACATTGAAATCCTTTTTCTCCATCATCCTTTTTTTCCTCCTTCTTCCGGCTACGGCCTACCCGCAACATTTCAGCTCGGGCTGGCACTGGCTGCACAAACGAACTTTTACACACACCGTTTCATGCAGCATTGGAAATGTCGTGCTCTATGCAGAGAGAGACAAACTGATCGCCCTGATGAAAGATAAGACCAGACACTATCAGGGAAACCTGGACATACAAATGCACAGTGCCGCAGACAGCCTGCTTGCCTTTTCCACGCTCCGCGATACGGTGAGTTTAACTTCCTTTGCCAGTGTTCCGATTGTGCAAGGGATAACAGAAAGTTTTTTTATCGGCTTCCTGCGTGAAAAACAGGCCAATGTCGTCTGCCGGACAACAGGTAAAAGGGTGCATTATATACGTATCCGGAAATTTTGTGATGATCCTCCCGGCGGCGGCTGTTCCACATTGGGTCATGCTTTGTTTTTACCTTTTCACAGACAGCCTTTTTATAAACAGGGAGAGGAACAGGCTTACAATGTTAAATTTTTCTAGAGCCGGTTTTATTCTGAACCGGCAGAGCGAAGCATTCACCTATCTTTACGCATGAAATTCATTCCACTCTTCCTGCTCCTTCTTCTTCTTTCCTCCTGCTCGCTGCAGTATACAATCAACGACCAGGGCGGAATGCGGCCCAAAGAAGCCGGGTTTTTCAATTACAAAAAACACCCTTTCCATTTGCAGGACACCCTCCGCCTGGATACCAACTCCATTTACATCACCCATATCCAATACCGAAATTCTTTAGACAGCGCCCGATCGTGCTATGTCTATTACCGGTTTTTCAATACGGGACAGGTCCGGATTTGTTCAACAGAAAAAAACAAATTGCCAACAACCGAAGAAATAAACAACATGAAAACGGGTACGGTAGGTTATTACAAGATTAAAAAAAATGGCCGGATAAAAATTGAGTACCTGATCCTGGTTTACACCGGACGGATCCAGATCTGGAAAGCGAGGTTTGATGGCGCAGATCTTTTAATTCACGACAACGATCCGGCAGAAACCATGAATGTCATGATTCCCAAATGGGCCAAGACCACTCGTTTTAAAAAAATGAAAATCGCGGACATGACACATTCCAGGCCCGACTGGTGATTCCCTATTCCATCTTGACAAACCGGCCGTTGTAAGTGGCTTTGTCGCTGTACAAACGAATGGCATAAACTCCCGGCACCAGCCCCTCGAGCGACAGTTCTATTTTGTTGTCTGCTCCTACATTGATTCTTTGGCTACGTATTACTTGTCCGTTCATGTTCATCAGCTCGGCCTGGTATTCCGTTCCTGCGGCCTGTTCAAACTGGATGATGATTCTGTCGGTAACAGGGTTCGGATAAATCAGGACTTTGCCCATGCCCAGCTCTTCAATGCCTGTACAACTCCTTACATGCACAACATGACTGGCCGAGGCGGAACAATGGGCCTGATCGGTATAGGTGTACGTAAGTGTGAAAACGCCGATGCTGTCGGCATGAAAAATTCCGGCGTTCACTTTCGGTCCGCTGTAAATGCCTCCTGCCGGGCTTCCTCCGCTCAGGGTATGGCCTACAGCACTGGCGCACAAAGTGTCTTTGAAACCCAGGCTTGCAAAGCTGACTACCGGAGAATCCACATGTACGGTATGGCTGGCGGTATTCGGACAGCCCGTGCTGTCGGTGTATCGGTAAGTCAATGTAAACACCCCGGCGGTGTCTGCATGAAACAGATTTCCGGTCACATGCGGGCCGCCGTAAACACCCCCGGCCGGAGCTCCGCCGCTGAGCGTATAGGTTGCCGGCGATTTGCATACCGTATCGGCAAAACCCAGGGAAGAGAAAAATACCGACGGAGCCCTGAGACCGAATATGACCGGTACCGTATATGTAAAACAGGCTCCCTTCACAACGCATTGATAGTTGTACCCATCATAAGGCCATTGCAGTGCATGCACGGTAAGCGAGGGTGTACCGATTCCCGAATAATGGATATTGTTTTGAAGATTGATGAAACCCGAACCCAGCGAATCCACCTGCCACTGATAGGTAAGCGGTACCGGGGCCGAAGCGCTGACCGAGCATGTTGCATCCGAGCCCAGGCATACATACGTGCTGGTTTGGGAAGAAGGGTTGAGACGAATCAGATTGTATTTCTGCACCACCGCTCCTCCGTCCTGATACCCGATGATCATATTGCCGGCCGTATCCAAAACAAGATTGGGATAGCTGAAAGATCCAACCGAATTCACCTTCGAACTGTCGTTCATGTTCATCGGATATCCGTTGATGACAGCCGTGATGCCCAGCCTTTCCTGAATGTTCAAAGCCGGATATAAATTCGGATAGGGATAGGCGCAATACGGATTCTCGTTGTTGTCGAGCACCAGGGCCACATGCGGAGGATAGTTTGACAGATTGGCTCCGGAGGAAGAGGTGACCACATTCCAGTTACCGAAATAATCGGCACGCACCAGCACATCGGGCGGACTGGTGCTGGCATTGTACATGATATAGGGCAGTTCGCTTTTGCCCACGCGGATAACAGCCACCTGCGGATACTGAACGACATTCTGGCCATATGCATTCCAGACCGATCCCGAATAACGCGTCGCCTTCAGCCAGGAACTGTTGTAATCGCTATAGGTCATATAAAATGTGCCGCGTGGCGACATGCATATGCTGGGGTTAAAAGAAAGGGTTCCGGTAAAGCCTGGTGCTCCGATAAAACTCCAGGATGTGCCATTGAAACGTTTGACGGAAATCGAGTTGGTATAAGCCGAATCGGTAAAAGCAACCACGGGCTTACCGGCGGTGTCCAGGAGGCAGTCGAATCCGAAAAGACCCGAATGAGAAGTCCCCGGATCGGGTAAAGCAGTCCATACCGCGCCGGCATATTTCAGTACATGAATCCGGCCTGTCACCGCATTCATGTTTCCATCCGAATAGAAAAGAAAAAGAGCGCCCGTTTTGTCACACAAAAGATGCGTGTAACAGGCCGCACCGGCAGAAAGACCGGGAGCACCCACATAGGTCCAGGAAGTTCCGTTGTATTTCATGACACAGGCTTTTTTCCCGTTTTCCATATCCTGAAAAGCCATAAATGCCGTACCCGAAGGATCCACAGCCAGTGAGGTAAAAGGAGCCATGCCGGCAGAGAAACCCGACTGACCCAGGTTCGACCATCCTGTGCCGGTAAATTTCATGACCGAAGCTTTTTCGTTGTTGAATACATCGGTATAGGACAGAAACGGAGTGCCTGAGCTGCCGATGACAAGCGTCATATTCGTTGTGGGTCCCTGCGAAAAATCTTTCATGCCCACGTACGACCACACAGCGCCGGTATATTTCATCACAATGGCCGGCCCTTCGGAGTTGGTGCCGCCTTCGCCGTAAGCCAGCATGGGGGCGCCGCTTTGATCAAAAACCAGGCTGTGGCTGTTGCTGTAGAAAGGAGAAAAACCCTGCGTGCCCACATACACCCAGGCCGAACCGTTGTATTTTTTTACACTGGCCTTGTATGTCACCAGACTACCCGAATAAGCCACAAAGGGAACGCCTGTTTTGTCGAGCGCCAGCGCGATGCTGGTGGCATGTCCAGCAGAAACAGCAGCGCCTCCGGTTGTCACCCAGCCAGAGCCTGTGTAATTCATCAGAAAAGCCCGGCCCGTTGCTTCATCGCGAAAGGCAGCATACAGGGTTCCGGCTGTATCTATGGCCAGATGCAGATAACTGGCTTTTGACACAGAAAATCCGGGCGAACCGACAAAGACCCAGGACGAGCCTGTGTATTTCATCACCGAGGCTTTGGTTGAATTTGCATTGTCCTGAAAAATCACATAAGGGGTATTGAATTTATCAAAGATCAAATCCGGATAACTTGCCTGACCGGGAGTAAAACCCTGCTGCCCGATTGTATCCCAGGCATTGCCCACATGGCGCACAACACTCAAACGATATCCCATACCAGCGCAGTATGCCATACAGGGAGCTCCGTGTTTGTCCACGGTCATTTTTACAAACGAACCTGTTTTGGCAGGCAAAGCGGCCGTATCCAAAGCAGCCCATTGCCCGCCGCTGAATTTCATGGCGTTGATTTTCCATGTGGTTGAATAGGAAATATAAGCCAGGTAAGGTGTTTCCAGACTGTCCAAATCCATGGAAAGATTTCCGACATCCGAATATGAAGCCTGATTGACACCGTAATACGCACTGTACTGTTGATGACATTGCGAAAAGGCCGGGCTTGCCGTAACCAGGAAAAACAAAAGCCCAGGAGCTTTACAGAAATTTTGAATTTGCCGATCCATACCCGATGATTTGGATTCCGGCTGTTATTCGTTCAGACAAAAGAACAACAGCCGAAATCAGAAAACAAATACAAATGATTTCAGGCAAGTTAGGATAAATATCCAAGCAGGAGAAGGAGAATGAGCGGATGGTCGGTTTCATTGATTGGCCGGCAGAATGTTCCCGATTCGAAGGCCAGATAAACCCATAAAAAAAACCGAAACACAAAGTGCCGGGCTTTTAATTAAATCCTTGAGGTTGTGTTTTTTTGAGTTCTTCAGCATATATATCACATTTAGCAAATAATTTTCAGAAATATTTTGATGCTTTTTCCTTTTCGTCTTAAAGAAATCAAGCGAAAACGGAAAGACCTTGCAAAAAACGCTCTTCGCTTTTTACTTAAAAAGCACATTCCCTCCTTATCCATTTATCGTTTTCTGCTGTTTTTCTTAGTCGATTTTAAGTCTATTCGCGTATTTATCAAAAAATCTGCATGTCAGCTGGAACAAAAAGGCACCCTCGAGGATTATATATATATAGGATATGAATGCTTCGATTGAAAGAGAAAAATATATTTGAAAGCGAAATGCAATCCGAAAAATGAAAATTTTATGCTTGGATAAATAAAATAAATATGAAAAAGAAAAATGAGAACTGCAGAGGAAAATCAGGTATACGCAATTAAAAAGCTGTTTTTGTCAGACGACAAACAACACGAGCTGTCAGGCAAAACTATTTTGTCAAATGAAAAACAAAGCATGCGCATTGGAAAAACAGTTTTGCCTATTGGAAAACAGATGATGCGGACAGACAAAATAGCTTTGCCAATAGGAAAACACCTGATGCCGACAGACAAAATGGCTTTGCCAATAGGAAAACCTTTCATTCCAATTGGAAAAACAGCTTTGTCAGAAGGAAAACCTTTTTTTCCAATAGGAAAAATGACTTTTCAGACACGAAAACAACCCATGTCAAAAGGAAAAAAAGCTTTGTCAATTGAAAATGTGATGGTGTCAAAGAACAAACAAAAGATATCAATCGGAAAAGGAATGATGCCTGTTGGAAAACAAGTTTTGTCAATTGGAAAAGAGGATTTGCCTGTTGGAAAACAGGTTTTGTCAATTGGAAAAGAAGATTTTCCCGTTGGAAAAACAGGGGATGCAATTGGAAAAGTAATTTTTCCTTATAGAAAACCGGTTTTGTCAGAAAGAAAAGGGGGGGGTGCTACAGATGGTACGCAAACCGGATTTTTTGGAAAATAATCCTGCAAATACCAATGCCTGATGTGAAACAAATTTCAGTATCCACCGCCAGGAAAAAAAAGGCGGAACATTTCATTCCCTGCCGAATTCAAATCCCAGACCCACACTGATGTTCACAAGAGATATCGGTGTATTGCCGGTCATGGGACTGATGATCAGGTTGCCGTTGGGGTCGACATACTGCTGGTAAGAAGCATAATGCACATTGGCATGCATGAAATCGATGTTGCCCATCAAACACAGCCGGCGGCGCAAGGAATACCTCACACCCGCACTCAGGTCAATGGCAAAGGCCTGCGACGAACTTGGCTGCGAATTCCAGAGAAAATCCTGCTCGGCGGCCGTTGCCGTTTGGGGGATGTAAGCCTCATATTGCACTTCGGGAAGCCGGCAGACCAGCAATCCGCCCATCAGCCTGAAATCGAACGAAAACCGTTTTACCGGAATGGTATAAAACACACCCGCCAGAATACTTGTTTCCTGATAATCGCTGCTTCCATCAGCCAAATAAATCTTGTTTGCGTTGGCTTCAGTGAGCTGGATATTGTTTACAAAACTATTTACATCATAGGCATTGTCATGAACTCCAATCATCACCGCCACACCCACATTGGTATGATTGACCGGAACAAAAGCCGTGAGCGATTGTATCTGACCGGGAAGGGCATAGTTGCCATAACTGGTCCCGAAATTAACGGCAAAATTGCCCACCGGCGCCCCGAATCCGGAGTTCACGGCAATATAGCCGCGCGGGGTTGATGCTATTTCTTCTTTCTGTCTTTGCCTGCGTTCCGGCCTGGGGTTCCGTCTGTAGGAATAGCCCTCAGGAACATCCTGCGCCTGCGAAAAGTCTATCAGACAGATCAGAAAAACGAAAAAAAACAAAGATTTGGCTCTCATCGGTTGGTCGTTCGGTTTTTAATTAGACTGCTTCTTTTCGTTAATGTTTAATCGTCCTGAAAAAAATACCGGATCCTTCTGAAAGAGGGAAGCCTTCTTCGATCCATAAATCCGGGGTGTCAGGGCTAAAGCCCATGTACATCTGACTTTTCCTACCCCGCGCTAAAGCACGGGGTTATTTGTTGGCAAACTGAAAAATTCCTTTTTTGTTAGTTGTCGAAAATTCCAAAACAGTACAGGTTATTTTTGGGGGGGGGGAAATCATCAGAGTTAATGTCCTTCTAAATGGTTTGTTTCACTCCGCGCCGAGGCACTGGTTTATTTGTCAACGCACATCGAATATATCGCACAACATCAGGCTGAAAGTAAATGCACCAAAGCAACGCGAATGCAAGCACACCTTAATGAATACAGCCCATGTAAATCGCTGTCTTCCTCAGGTATGCCGTTGGGCAGTATTTTTTGATTTCCTTCAGCCTCTCCTCGGCTCCCTTTTTATCGGTATCGGGATATATACCGGCCACCACGATCATCCGCAAAGACCGCTGCTCATAGGGTACATTGAAATACCAATCGCGCATTTCCAGGCTCAGAAAATTGACTCCCCCGAGATCGGTTCCATAGCGCCGCATGAAATAGCTGCCGGCATATATATCTGCATCGCCCGAAGTATCCGGAGGCCAGATCAATCCTTTTTTCCGGTCGTAGATCAGGTTGTCATCGTTGTAAAAGATTCCTGTTTTTTTGCTCAGCTCCTGAACACTTTGCCGGATGAGGATATAATCCGATGACTCTCCGGCAATGACAACAAAATGGTCGGAGGTGGCCTGACGGATCATGGAGTCCATTTCCGTCTCCACCTTTACGGTTTTGGTTTTCTGGGCAAAAGCCCCGGAGGAGATACAAAGCAATACAATGGCCGGAAAAAAGTACTTCATCGTCAATGATATCGCTGAAGAATCGGTTGGGATTTAATAAATCGTGATTCTCACTTTGTGGTTAATTCCAAAATGCTTGCAGTCGTTTCTGAACAAATCAATCACCAGATTATAGCTTCCTCTTTCGAGTTTACTCAGGTTCAGCGTCACTCCGGTAACAATCGAGGAGAGCGGCAGGATATCGCTTTCCAGCAAACTTCCGCGACCGCATTTGATGACCAGGCGGTTGTTCAGGTCATACACATCGTAATTCAGATAAAGCTGTTTGGCCGAACTGGCCCGCGAGGGAATGACCATTTTGCTGTTGTTGGTAACGGTAATGGGCAGAATGCGGTCGTTGTTACGCAACAGGCTGACCGAACCCTTGTCGGTTTGAATGGTGACATTGGCCGGAGAAAGCAGTGAATCGCGGAAAGTGGAATCCTGCAAATGGTTCAAAAACTTATAGGTGCAGGGTTTCAGCACATAGAAGTCCTGCTTATGAAAGGGCGGCTGAAACCAATTCGGGTTCCAGGTGGTATTGTAAAAACGGTTCTTGTCGCAGGTGGTCCACTCTCTCATAATGGCTGTATCGCCAGTGCTGAAAAACGTGCGCGAACAGGAAGCGTCGTTCATCGAAGAAATCAAAAGACTTTGAAAAGAAAGATCCCAGGAAACCTGCATGTTGTCCCAATTGACATTGTCGGGATGCACAATATAGCGGTAGGATTTTTGCCCGTCGTTCTGGGTCGTCACCCGTTTGAGATAATCGATCTGATCGGTAACATACACCCCTTTGCGTGCGATACCCAAAAGGGAAAATCCAAAAAGCGGAACGAGCAGGAGGAGCAGGATCCAGCTTTGGCGGATCCGCGGCAAAAGTTCATACGCCAAAGGAAGTGCAATGAAGACTCCGAACAAAGGCCAGTAATTCTGCATGGAGAACGGACTTGCCGGTTCCTTGTTGTAGGCCATGATCAAGGCCCAGGTGCCCAGCAGGGAAACCAGGGTAAACGCCAGCATTTTGAACTTCCGGAAGGCCACGGCCAGCGCTACAAAACAAAGCACGCCGGCAATAAAAGTGAGTTCCAGGCTTACAAACTCTTTTTTGAAATATTGATACCCCTGTGATGAAGAAGGAGCCATGACAAAGTCCAGCAAATCGGAAGGCCCGATCATTTTTGTGGCCTGATAAGATCCGTCGGAAAACGAAGTGATGACCAGCAGAAATGCGACAAAACCAAGTCCGAAGGAAATGAGAAAACCCTTGTCCTTGAGAAGGGAAAGACGGTTCACCACAAAATAGCCGGCAATGAAAACGGCCGGAATCAGACTCAGCACATGAATGAACGAAAGCCAGACCATCAAAACAAGCAAAACCAAACCCGCCCGGTAATTGAATTTCTCGGGCCAGCTGGCCAGATGCGCCGCCAACAAAAACAAGGGGCCCACACTGGAATGAATTTCGGATACCGTATAAAAAAAGCTCAGGCGGTAGGCAAGCACCTGCACAAGAACCAAAGCCAGGGCAATGCCGGGTTTGCGGTACACATAAACGATAATCAGGCAGAATATATAATTCCAGAGGGCAAACGAAAGGGAATAGACAAACAGAAAAGTCTTTAGCGAAGCGCCCAGCTTTAAAAACAGAAGCGGCAGAAGCTGCGTGTAAAAGATGCCATACCGGGAGTTGGCAATGGAAAATGTACCTGTTTCGGAAATCTGGAAACTGTAAAAAGCTCCGTCAAAAGGAAGGGTGCGTTCCAAAAAGAAATAGGCCGAAAACACACACAAGATGAGTGATAAGGCATGGACCAGCAAGGTCAGTAAACGATCGCGGTTAGAATCTATTTGCACTTTGGGGGATTGAGTTCGTTCATACCGGCAAGTTTGTCAGAATATCTTTTCTGTCTGATTTTAATTCTTTTTAAAATTATTAAATAAAACGGTATACAAACTTAGGATATAAGTCGATCGGTTATCAGAACACTTCGCCCAAATTGATAAACAAGCCATTCGATCCGTTGATACCGAATCCATAGTCCAGACAAATATTGGTGTTTGAATGTTTGTTCACTTTGATGCGAAGTCCTGCCCCTGCAGCGGGGTAAAGGGTGTTGAATTTGTTTTGGGGCCAGTCGGTAATGGCCTGGGCATTGGCAAAGACAACTCCGCCAACCAGATCGCTCGGGGTCAGGGAAAAGCGGAATTCAGATTCCAGATAGATCAGATTTTTGCCTCTCAGGCGGCTTTGCAGATATCCCCGCCCCATGTTTGCATACGGATCCCAACCCGTGCTGGGTAAATCCAGATAGGGTGCATTTCCATTGAACATCATCCAGTCGTAGCTCCAGAAAGCCAGCACATTGTTTTTTCCGATATTGAAGTATTTCCGCAGATCGATCATCAGGGTATTGAAACTGTGATCGCTGCCCAGCAAGGTCGAATTCGGACAAAAATAAATACTGGCATACGTTGCGTCGGAAGGATGAATGCTGTTTTTTCTGGAATCATACAAAGCGTTAACAGACAAACCGGATGACATGGAGGTCCTGCTGAAACCGTATTTCTGAAAATCGCTCAGCTGCCCGTTTGCCGTTCCCGACTCGCTGATATTCCAGTGGTAGCTCATGTTGTAAGCCATCCCGACACAAAATTCCGATCCGGGGATGTGCCGCAGCAGGGCTTCGTGAATAATCAGGTTGGAGTAATCCACTTTATCCGCATTCTCTGCAATGGAGGTATGTCCGCCAAGGCCATAGGTATATTCCGGGTATTTGTAATAACGCCAGTCGCCCAGGATATTGTATTTGTTTTTCTTTGTCCAGAGATTGGAAAGCAGGGTGATAATGGTCTGGTTGTTTTGGGTATACCCGATACTGGTGTTCACCGCCGACAATTTGGTATTCGGATCGTCGTCTGCATAATACGCTCCGTTTGCCGAAATAACCCCGCCGATTCCGGTTACACCCGAATAGCTGAAGCCCGGCAAAAAGGCGATATCCAGCTTGCCTGCCTTTTTGCTTGGCTCACAGATTTCAGCCGACTGCTTTCTCTTAAACACCCATTTGTAAACATCCACGATGTCTTTCTGGCTGTCTCGCTTTGCGCAGACGGCCAGACTGTCCAGAATCCCTGTGCTGTCTTTTCTGGCCTGATACCGGGCGCTTGTGTCGGATTGCGCTAAACCTGCGGATACACACAAGACTAAGGCGCAGCAACAAAGAAAGGATTTTGTGTTTTTTCGGCCGGATGACATCAGAAACAAAACATGCTCGTTCACTCTTGTTGGGTTTTTCCCGGTCATCGGCATCTACAAGGAACAGCGCAACAAAGGCCGTTTTCTGTTTTCAGAGTCTCTTGTAAGTAACGGAATGATTCCTTAAAGATACTGAAAAGTTGGTGTACAAAAGGGGCTGACGTTAATTGCGTCAGCCCCTTTTGGCGCATGGCCTTCCTGATTTTTTCTATATAACGACTCCAAAAGCGCAGCGAAAATGCCGGTTTAGATAAGCCTATCTGTGTTCTCCGCCTTCGCGATGTTCGCCTTCTCTGTGTTCTTCGCCATGATGCCACCTGTGCCATCCGTGCCGGGGATGATCTGCAACAACAATACACGAGGACAACAGAGAAATCCATGCGCCCATGAAAATGAGCAAGAGGGGTTTTGCCTGTTTGCATTCCCAACCGCTGTTTATCCTGGCGCTGTTTACCGGTTTCACTTTTTCAATCACTTCCATCGCATTTGAATTTTTTCTGTACTCCAAAGGTAATTGCATTGGCGGTCTTTGGGCGTAGATTTCGGTCAGCCCCCGCTTTCGGTTGTCAGGAAGGCAAAAGTTTTATTTGTAACAAAACGTTTTGGGATTTTTGGGCATGCAAAAACAGATACAGGGAGAAGAAATCCTCTGGAGAGGATTGGCCCTCCTCAATTCAAAAAGAAAGGTTGTGCGGATATCTTTTCAGATCAGGCTGAGATAGGTGTCCAGACTGTGCTCATAAGAAACCCAGCACGAATAATCGTTTAGTTTCCGTGCCGGATTGGCGCAGGCGGGTGCTGTTCTGGGACTCATATTTATCAGCGGATGATCTTCTCCGGCGGGCACATAGCTGAGTCCTTCGAGCTTTAAGGTCGACTCCACCGTGTCCACGGCTCCTTCGAGCACGGCCTTGAGCAGGAAATCAACCGGTATTCCGCAGCCTGGCAGGTCTTTCAGGTTTGCAAAAGCATGCGGCACAAGATCCTGCAAACTGTGCACCCGGAAGCCTTGAAAACCGATGGGACCTGTCGGGTTTATCCGGCTGTTGTAGTGATTCACAAAATCCTGATTGCCCGTTGTCGGGGCGGCGATGGTATAGGTCTTGATGTTTACCGGATTGGGTATCGCCGTTTCCTGAATAAACATCTCGACAAGCCAGATGCTGAAAATAGTGGCCAGAGAGCCGCCAAGGCTGTGACCCGTAACGAATATATTCAGTGGAGCGGTCTTTTGCACATTTTTCAACAGATCCAGCAGGTGCACCTGTTGGGAAAGTCCCGGAACAAGTGTGGTGTTATCGGTCATCTGAAGCAGCGCGTTGAGTCCATCCATAGCTCCGCGGGCCACAAAAACAGCCGGCCGGGCGGGATTCAGAAAAGTCAGGGGACTTGTTTTGTATATGTCCATGTCCTGCACCACATCATCCAGGTATTTCCAGTCGGTGCCGCGGTGAGCGATGGCGTAGGTGTTTGGATTGTTTTTGTCTTCAACCGCAAACATCAGGTTGCCGAAGTCCAGCGTGAGTCCCAGCCAGATCAGCTGCCAGTTGCTCTTCTCTTCGTTGTTGAGCACTGCCAGCGCTTCGTTGATGGCTGTCTTGATGCTTAAATAATCTTTGGAGTTTTCCTGTTCGTAAGCAATGTTGCAAAGCTTTGCGCAGGTGCGGGATTCTGCCTGCTGATACCCGTTTAAAAATGTCATAGACGTTTTTTTAATGTCCCTGATCAGGATGTATCCTGTATAAGGTTTCACATATGGGCAAATGTAGTCTTTTATCTTTATCCCGAAAAAAGGAATCAGTTTATGGTCAGGGCTTTCATCAGTTCGGCTCTTTTTTGTTTTGAAACATCGATTGCTTTTCCGTCATGCATGATCACCTGTCCCCCTTCCCCTTTGAGGTATTTTTCCACAAAAGACACGTTGACCATGTGGGCGCTGTGTATCCGGCAGAATCCGAATCCGCTCAAAATCTCATCGTATTCCTTGAGCGTTCTGGGCACAACCAGTTTCCTGCCATCTGCCAGATAAATGCGGGTGTAGTTCGAATCGGCTTCCAGGCGAACGATCTTATCCAGATCAACAAAGAGGGATCCTTCCATCGAATTCACGGCAAGTTTCTTTGGTTTCACTTTGTGCGCGATATTCTGGATGAGCCCTTCCAGTTCTTTCAGATCGGGTTTTGCAGAAGAATTACTGCTTGCATTCTTTTTGGCTTTTTTGACGGCCTCTTCCAGCTCCTGTTTGTTGACGGGCTTGAGCAGGTAATCAAGGGCGTTCAGCTTGATCGCCTTGATGGCATGTTCGTCGTAAGCCGTGACGAAAACAAGAGGGGAAGTCACCTCCACGGACTGAAAGATTTCAAAGCACTTTCCATCCGACAACTCGATGTCCATGCAAATGAAATCAGGCGCCGGATTGTTTTTGAGCCATTTGACCGATGAGGCCACGCTGTTGCATACATCCAGAATGATTATGGATGGATCGGCGGCACAAAGCATTTTTCTGAGCCTGTCTGCCGCAAGGGATTCGTCTTCAATAATTAATGTTTTCATGGTCCTCTTCGTTTAATAAGGGCAATTCTACCCGAAAGAAAGAATCTGTTTGAATGATGTGAATCTCCTTGCCGGTAAGCAAGCGGTAACGCAGGGCAATGCTCTTCAGTCCGTGTCCGGTGGATGCCGGCTGGCTGTTTTTAGGCTGCAGCGGGTTCTGGATGGAGAGCAGGTTTTTCTTCGTGCTGCTGATCTCAATCAGCAAGGGACGCTCGTCGGTCACCACATTGTGCTTGGTGATATTTTCGATGAGCAGCTGAAGGGAGCTGCATAAAATATAGCTCTGTTCATGGGCCGGATCAATGTCCCATTTTACCTGCAAACCTTCCCCAAAACGCAGTTTCAGAAGACTCAGGTAGCGCTCGGCTTGTTCGGCTTCGGTTTCCATTTCAACAAATTGCCTGTTGTTGTGCTTGAGCGAATACCGGTAATATTTGGAAAGCTCGTCAATGTATTCGGGTGCTGTTTGCGGTTTGTCCTCGGCCAGGTGAGAAAGAATGTTCAGACTGTTAAACAGAAAATGCGGGTCAAACTGCGCCTTGAGTTCTTTCAATTCCATTTCCGTGAGTTGTCTGTTCACCTCTGTTTTGCGCATCTCTCTTGTCTTTATCGTCATCACCCTCCAGTACACCAGACCGGAAATACCAAGCAGGGCAAGGCTTCGCGCCCACCACGTGGCCCACCAGGGCGGGGCAATGGCAAACCTGAATGCCGCAGCCTGGCGGTTCCATATGCCGTCATTGTTCATGGCACTGACAAGAAACACGTAATTGCCCGGAGGCAGTTTGGGATATTGGGCCGTGGTAAATTTCGTGTACACCCATCCGGTATCGATGCCTTCCATTTTGTATCGGTATCCGGTGTTTCCCGCATCCCGGTAAGACAATCCGACGTACTTGATCACCAGATAGTTTTCGTCGTATCTCAATTCCGGAAGCACGGAACCGATGGCCGCATCTTTGTTGTTCACCCGGATGGAGGTGATATAAACAGGAGGCGGAATGCGGTTAGCCAGGGTGTCATTCATGTCAAAACAGGTGAGCCCGCTGCTTGTTCCCACATATATTTTATCGCCCGAACCGGTAATGCAATTGATTTCGCTGAAGTTGAATGTGTTTATGGTCTGAATGGTGTCGATCACCAATCCCCTGGAACCCTTGTGTACGAGAATGTGTGACAACCCGCGGCTGGAGCCCACCCAAATGTTGTCTTTGTAATCGATAAACAGGCGGTTGCAAAAATTACCCGGCAATCCGTCTCTGGAGGTCAGACGGATTTCCTTGTTTCCGCTGATCACAATGAGTCCGGTATCGCGCGTGGCGATCCACAAATCCTTTGCCGAAGAAAGCCGGATGTCGCTGATTCTTTTTTTAAGAAAAGGAAATTTATTTCCCCAGTACACGAGCGAATCATTCTCGTATTCCCACAAACCATTCATGGTGCCCAGCCACACCTTGTTGTCATTTTCCCGGCAGGCGGCAAATATCTTTACCGGCAACTCAATGCGTTTGACCTGTTCAATAGAATGAGCACCTTGCCTGAGCAGGTCGAATTTATTGTCGCCATAAACAGCCCATGCCGTTTCATCCTTGTTTTTCAAAAGCAATACAGCTCCTTTGTCCCGTTCGGCCAGCAGTTTGAATTTGTCGTTGTTTTCATAACTGAAAATTTTCATGTTCGATGACACCCAATTGGATTTGCCGATGTTGAACAAAACACCCGTCATCAACGTGGCCGGCTCCAGATTTCCGATGGGGTAATTCGTTACCGAATCTTTGAAAATACGCGAAAGGGTATGCGTATTGGCCATGGACACCCACACAGCGCCATCGCTTTGATTGATATTCACGGCAGTGACTTTATTGCCGGGCAATCCGGTTTCTTTTGTCCAGGTCATGGCGCTGAGCGAGCGCAGATAATACACCCCGTCATTGAGGCTGGTAAACCAGAGCCCGCCTTCCCTGTCTTTCGCAACGGCTGTAATTTGCTTGTCTTTAAGCATACCCAGCTGGGTATAAGCTGTTATTTTTCCATCCCTGTAATACAGTGGCGCTTTGTTCAGAAATGCGATCCACATACCGTCTTCATTGTCGGGACACAAGTTGAGGATGATGTCGCCGAAGGTCTGTTTGTAAACCGCTTTCGCTTCATTGAATAAAGTAAGCCGCACATCCACGCTTGAGGCAATTGTGCCTTTGCTCAGCAAAACGGCCTTGTTGCGCAAATTGGTATGATACATGTTATTCTCGGGAGCCGGTGTTGAAGCAAAGGGCACGATGACAGGATCGCCACCCGGTTTCTGCAGATTGAGAAAGTGGATTCCGGGTGTTGCCGCTTCCGACAAAGTTCCGTAATCTGCCCGGCCATGGTTATCGCCGTTGATGAGGTTTTTCGAACCGTTTCTGCCGATATAAAGAATTCCACGCGCCGCAGGCAAAGGCAAAAAAGAAATGGCACATTTGTTTCTGAGATGGATCTGGATGATGGATGAAAGGCCGTATACGCCGATGGATAAGATATCCGAACCATCCACACTGAGCGAAGTGATCCGCTTGTTTTGAAGGGCATGAACCAGGGAATCATTTCCTGTAAGCTGGATCAGCGAATCGTTGTAAAAATAGCTGAGCCTGCCTGAAAAAGAACGGAACCAGATCCTGCCCTTGTAATCCTCCATACATTCAAAAATGGTGTTGTCCGCCAGTCCGTTTGCCGTTGTAAACGTTTTGAATGTATAGCCATCGAAGCGGCTCACCCCTTTGTCGGTGGCAAACCAGAGGTATCCCTTCGAATCCTGCATGGCATGATACACCTCTGAGCTGGGAAGACCGTCTTTGATGCTGTAGTTCCTGAACTGGGAGACCTGGGCGGAAAGGCCTGTACAGGTGAAAAGCAAAAGGAAAAGAGAAAAAGCAAATAGGTTGCGAAGAGGTATCATCTAATCTTTTGTGCCATGAATAATCCAAAAATCCGCACAACCCAGTCAAAATTAAAGAAAAGAATGCACATCGCGTATCTATTCGCGCCACACCTCCACTCAGAGAAACAGGGGTTATAATCACTCATTTGCGGGGTATACTAAATAGGACTTCGCCGGATATCGGAAAGATCTACTTTTGGACAGTTTCAATTTTAAACCGAACATTCACAAGGCAGCCCCAAACTGAAAAAAACAGAACAGGCCCATAAAAAAAGCAACATGAAAAAGTCAAAGAAAACAGCATCCAAAATTTCGAAATTCGAAACCGGTTCCGAAATAAAACTGAACAAGGTTTTGGGCGGATCCATCAATTACAATTCATCCAAATCAAATACAGGCAATCTGGCTGCCGGCTCATCCGCCTCAACGGATCCTTCTGCCCACGCCTAAATCCACCCGATTTCGGGATCAAGACATAAAACACGAAACCAGGGAAGCCGAAAACTGAAAAAACAGAGTAGGCACATAAAAACAACACACATGAAAAAGACAAAAAAGGTTGAATCTAAAATTTCAAAATTCGCAGGTTTTACAGAAATAAAGATGGACAAAGTTTTGGGCGGATCTATCAATTACAACGCTTCCAAATCAAATACACTGACTGACACCGCAAGCACATCAACCACAGGTTCTACAACAATCGGTTAATACCCGACGAAAGGACTTGCAACACCTGTTTGCACCCCGATTTCAAAAAAAACACCGCTCTTTATGGGCGGTGTTTTTGCTTATCTGAAAATGCGACAACAGTTTCTAAATACGAATACCTATTATCGTTACATCATCGGTCTGTTCCATTTTGCCTTTCCATTCGATGTGATGGTTGTTCAGGAAGTCAAACTGCTCGTCCATGGTCTTTCCCTGAATCACCGCAAGCAAATCCTTGAATTTGCTCTTCATGAGTTTCTTGTCTCCCTTACCGAACTGATCGGCATATCCATCGGTGATCAGGTAAAACGTTTCACCTTTCACCAGTTTCCGGTTATGCGAGGTGAATGGTTTTCGTTTCTCGGTTTTCCCGACCGGCTGCTTATCGGCTTTTATCTCTTCAAGCACGGTTCCCCGGAATATCCAGAGCGGGTTATTGGCTCCGCTCCATTGAATCTGACCGCTTGCTTTATTTATTGACAACAAGGAAATATCCATGCCGTCATTGATTTCTTCCCCGCTTTTCTCGAAATTCTCCATCACCAGATCGGTTACCTTATCCAGTATTTTGCCTGTATCGGTCAGTCCAAATTCATTGACTGTCCGGTTCAGGGCATTGGAACAAACAATGCTCACCAGGGCGCCCGGAACACCATGACCCGTACAATCGCCTGCTGCAATCAGGAGAATATCGCCGGTGGTGTGCATCCAGTAAAAATCACCCGCAACAATCGCTTTGGGCCTGTAGAGAACAAAGGATTCGGGCAGATTCGACCGGATTGATTTCAGCGAGGGCAGCAGGGCCTGTTGCAGGCGTCTGGCATAATTGATTGAATCAATGATTTCCTTTTTCTGTTCTTCCACTTCCGCGGTACGCTCAACCACGGTATCTTCCAGTTGTTTCTGACGGATGCGCAAGGCCGCCGTGCGCCAGTAATAAATTCCCAGAAACAAAAGAAAGGCCATCAGGATATAGACAAGATAGAGCCACACGGTTCTGTACCAGGGCGCCTTCACTTTAAAGGTGTATGCAATCGGATCTCCCCATACGCCTTCCGGATTTTGCGCCCTCAATTTAAACGTATAGGTGCCTTCGAAGATATTTCCAAAAGTGGCGCTTGTCTTCGGGCTCACCCGGCTCCAGCCCTTGTCATAGCCCTCCAGAATATATTGATAATTGATCAGCGAAGATTTGGCCGGATCTATGGCCAAAAAATCGAAGGTGATGTTGTTGTGTTCATAAGGCAAAACCAGTTTCTGAGGGATGTGCGAAAATTTGGTGACGCTGTCGAATTGCAGACCTGCATATTTCCGGTGCAAGGTATCCAGTTCGGCCTCATTCAGCTTTTTGCCAAACAGACTGACTTCTTCGGCACCGGCAGCCGACACTCCGCTGCCTCCCGGTTTGTTCTGTTCTTTTACTCCGGTTTCTTTCAGATCCAACCAGCAAATATTTTCATCGTTCAGCTTGATGGCCTGAATGTAAACATGCGGAACTTCTGCATTGCGGTTCAGATCGGCCGGAGAAAAACGCACCAGTGCCGTCTTGTCATCTCCTGTTCCCGCCCAGACAATTCCCTTGCTGTCGATGAACATGGCCCGCTGACCCACATTCACATCTTTGATCGGATATCCGGTGTGCTTGTTGTAGGTTTCAAAAACCGGAACTCCTGCCCCATCCCCTTTCGGGTAAGAAGTGGTCGGTTCATTTGCGGCATCGGTTTTCCATCCGGCCAGCACACTGATTCCTTTGTTGGTGCCGAGATACATTTTTCCCTCTTTCCCTTCTGAGATATTGGATACCGTATTTTCTGCAAGACCTTCATCGGTACTTATTGTTCTGAAAATAAAATCCAAGTCCTTCACTTTGTCGGGATGAAGAGCCAGCTTGTCTGCCGTTTCGGATGACAGGACATTCGCCCCGCCCCCATCGGTTCCGAACCAGAGATTTCCGTTGCGGTCCTCGGTAATGCACCACACCGTGTTGTTTGAAAGCCCCTGAGCGGTGGTATAATTGGTAAAATACGTTCCGTCATAATGACACACACCGTTTCCCTGGGTACCAAACCAGAGATCTCCGTGCCGGTCGCGGGTGATGCACGATATCACATTTCCGGGAAGCCCCTGGGCGGTGGTATAAACAGCCATTGACTTGCCGTCAAAAAAGCTCAGTCCTTTTTGTGTTCCGAACCAGAGATTTCCGTTTTTGTCTTCCGCGATGCTCGAAACGGTGAAATCACTCAGCCCCTGAAGCGGGCCATACGTGCTGAATGTTTTTCCGTCAAAGCAGCATACTCCGCCGCCGAGAGTACCAAACCACAAATTCTCTTTTTTATCTCTTGTGATGCAGAAGACGTTGTTATCGGCAAGGCCCTGTGCGATTCCGAAAGTGGTAAAGAATTCTCCATCAAAGCGGGACACACCTCCCCCATCGGTTCCGAACCAGAGATCTCCTTTTTTGTCTTCGCCGATGCTGAAAACATTGTTGTTTGAAAGACCCTGGGCCGTACTGAACGAGGTGAAAGCGTTTCCGTCATAGCGGTTCAGGCCGCCTCCATAGGTTCCGAACCAAAGGTTTCCGCGTTTATCTTCGGTGATGCTCCAGACATCTTCATTGGATAAACCCTGTGCCGAGGAAAAAGTGGTGAATGTTTTTCCGTCATATCTGAATGCGCCGCTGCCGGTGGTGGCAAACCACACATTTCCCCGTTTGTCTTTTATGATGTTGATGACAATATTCCGGATCTGCGCGGAACCCAAATTATAAGACGTGATTTTTGTCCGTCCCGCACCGGTCCCGTTTTCTTCCAATCCGCAAACCAATCCACTTGTGGAACCCAGCCAGATTTTTCCTTTGTCATCCTGGCAGATACTGAATACATTGTTGCTTGGAAGCCCCATCGCCTTTGTGAAGGAAACAAAAGACTTTCCATCGTAGCGGTTCACTCCGCCGCCCTGTGTTCCGAACCAGAGATTGCCTTTTTTGTCTTCCATCAGGCAGGTCACCGAATTGTTCGAAAGACCCTGGGCCGTGGTATAGGTTACAAAGGTTTTTCCATCATATCTGCAGATTCCTCCGGATGTGCCTAACCACACATCTCCCTTTCTGTCTACCAGGATTCCTTTTATCAGGTTGTTTGGCAAACCCTGTACCGTGCTGAATGTGGTAAATGTATTGCCGTCATACCGGCTCACCCCTCCCCCTTCCGTACCAATCCACAGGTTCCCGCCTCTGTCTTCTTTTACACACAAAACATTGTTGCTGGCAAGACCCTGTTCGGTGGTGTAGGTGGCAAACGTTTTGCCGTCGTAACGGGTCAGTCCGCCACCGGGCAATCCAAACCAGAGATTCCCCTGCCTGTCCTGATATCCGCAGGAAACAGCGCTAATGGGCAAACCCTGTTCGGTCGTGTAATTTTCCATCTCCACAAAGAAATCAGCAGGCGTTGTCGTTGGCGGCCCCAGATGCACAACCGTTCCGTTTTTGTAAGTCCGGGTTTCATTCGTCGGGCCTGTTGGAACGACAATAACCTTTGCCGGCTGGCAGCTTTTCGGATCGGCAACAACAGGTTTGCCTGCAAGCACTCTTTGCGGCGGAGTCAGACCGGCTGACGTTGCCGAAGCGGAAGCGTGTTCTTGTTTCTTTTTATTCCCCGAACAAGATGCACTGCCCAGAATGACGGCCAGCAGAAAGAACAAAGAAAAAATGGATTGTATCAGTTTGCGACTCATGCCGGTTTGTTAAGACGATGTACGGAATTTCTCCGCCTGCGAAGGTATTTAAAATCCATTAAGCAAAAAGAGGGTATCATTCAGGCACGCGAACAGGCTGGACAGCCCGCTGCTCTTTGGAAACCGGATATTTCAGCCAGGATCGGAATGGTCTGCAGATATATTGCCAGGCCCGTTTCAAGGATGGAATCCTTAAATTGGCTTGGCATCAGTATACAATCAGCTTTTGCCTTCTCATTTGGTTATTGCTGATCCCGATGATGAAATAGATTCCGGTGCTTAGATTTTCAATGCATGCAGTGTGGGATGTGGCCAAATTGATTTTAAATGACCGGATGGTTTGTCCCAGTTCATTCACAACAAGAAATGTTTCTTCGCCTGCCGATTGAATGGAAAACGAACCGTTGTTCGGGTTCGGATACATGGAGAATTGGCTCAACCTTTTTTCCTGTTCTGCCAAACCTGTTGAAATGATGTTCACGCAAAGCGAAGTATCCGTGCAGCCGTCTTTTGTAATTCTCACCGCGTAGCTGCCATCAGCCGATGTCTGATAGCTTTGGTTTGTTGCCCCTGCTATGGGCGTGTTGTTGGTGTTGCAATCCAGCCATTGATATACGGCCAGGGCCTGGTTGGAAGAAATATCGGCTCCGCTGGCACTGGTGGTTGCATCGGGTAAATGAGTCACTGTAACTGTAGTCGTTGCACTGTTTGAGCAATTGTTTCCGTCCGTTCCTGTTACGGTATATGCATTTGTTGCCGTAGGGCTGAAAGGAATTCCATCCACCGCTCCCGTCCAGCTGTAGGTATTGGCTCCCCCGCCGGTTAAAACGACAGTGGACCCGGCGCAGACAACAGATGCCGATGAATTGGCTGTAACGGCCGGCAAAGTATGAATGGCTACAGGGCTTCCGTTGTCACTTCCGGTCGCAACAGGACTGCTGCTGATCACGCGGATAAGATATCCGTTTGCTGCGGCACTGAGCGCGGGAATGGCGGCATTGATTGTACCCGGGGCAATAGCCGTTGATGAACCTATATTCACTGGAGATGCAAATGAACCCGAGCCGTCCGAAAGCTGGGCTGTAAAAACATTTCCCGGATCAAACGCTCCGGTAATCGAATACGGAACAGCTATTGCATTTCCGGCACACGCATTTGCACTGACCGGATCGGTAGTAATGGATACGCCAATCTCAAGAAGACCGGTGTAATAGGGAAAAGCCCCGTTGCCTCCGGCAAAATCAATTTTTTTTGAAAAATTTAATGCCGCAGGGTCAAATTGAAACATGACACCGGCATTGTTTGTTCCTCCGGAAAAGGTCATCCCATAGAGGTTTCCATCCGAAGCCTGCATCAATGAACCATAAGGAAATTGTCCTTTTGTTGTTCCGTCAAAATCTATCTCGTCGGTATAGACTTCAGTCAAAGGATTAAATTGAAACAAAACGCCCTGATTCGTAGCTCCTCCTTCGGAAGTCATTCCGTATAAATTTCCATCCCGGGCCTGGATCAGATTGCCCTGAGGATTGTTTCCATTCGATGTTCCGTTAAAATCAATCTTTTTAAGATAGGCTGAACTTGCCGGGTCAAACCGAAACAACACACCCAGATTATTTGTCCCCCCGGAATAGGTCATTCCATACAGTCCTCCGTCTGATGCCTGAACCAGGGAACCCAGCGGGTTTTCTCCGCTGGCGGCACCTGCGAAATCGAGCATGTCGGTAAAAACGGAACTCAGCGGATCGAATTGAAACAAAACACCCATGTCGTTGAGTCCTCCGGAATAGGTCATTCCGTATAGCTTTCCATCGGAAGCCTGAATCAAAGAGCCGTAGGGATAACTTCCATTGGCTGTTCCTGCAAAATCAAAGAGCTTCGAACAAACAGCGCTGAGGGGATTGTATTGAAACAAAATACCCATGCCATTTGCACCGCCCCCGTAAGTCATCCCATATAAGTTACCATCGGAAGCCTGAACCAGGGAGCCCTGTGGACTGCTGCCGCTTGCCGCGCCGTCAAAATCAAACATTTTTGCATACGTCGAATTGGCCGGATCCAGTTGAAACAGAACGCCCATGTTACTGGCTCCGCCTCCATAGGCCAGGCCATATAATTTTCCGTCGGCCGCCTTCACCAAAGAGCCATAGGGATTGTTTCCGGTTACGGCATAATCAAAATCAAGTTTTTTTACGAAGCCAGACGAGGAAGTCACGTATTGAAACAATACACCCATATTCGCCACTCCTCCTGCGTTGGTCATCCCATACAGATTTCCATCGGCTGCAAGTGTCAATCCGGCTTGCGGGTTGCTCCCATTTGTGCTTCTGTCAAAATCAAGCTTGTTTGAATAGGAAGATGTCGCAGCATCAAACTGAAACAAAACACCGAAGCCATTTAAGCCGCCCTGGTAAGTTGTTCCGTAAAACTTTCCGTCAGGAGCCTGAATCAGCGAACCCATGGGAAAGTCTCCGTTTGTGTGGCCTGTCAGATCAAGCAATTTGGAAAAACCCGAAACGGCAGGATCAAACTGAAACAATGTACCGTAACCATTTACCCCACCTTGAAATGTGGTTCCATAAAGTTTGGCATCTGTGGCCAGTATGAGAGAACCTATCGGGCTGCTTCCATTTGCATTTCCGGTAAAGTCGAGCATTTTCGTACAGCTTAAAGCCACCGGATCGAACTGGAACAAAACACCAAAACCTTTTGTTCCGCCCTGCGAAGTGGTGCCATAGAGCATGCCATTGGGTGCCTGGGTCAAGGCCGATTGGGGAAAACTTCCATTGGCAGTGCCCGAAAAATCCATCAGGTCAGTCAGCGAGGAGGTAACGGGATCGAACCGAAACAAAACACCCTCATTGTTTGCACCGCCGCTATTGGTCATGCCATACAGAAAGCCATCGGATGCCTGCATCAGCGTGCCCTGCGGATTGCTTCCGGTCGAGGTTCCGTCAAAATCTATTTTTTTTGTGCAAAGCGAAGAAACCGGATCAAATTGAAACAAAACGCCAAAGTTTGCTGCTCCGCCTTCGTAGGTCATGCCATAAAACAGGCCATCGGATGCCTGAATCAGAGAGCCCTGCGGATTGCTTCCATTGGCCGTTCCGGCAAAATCCAGCTTCACGGTGTAGGCCGAAGTAAGCGGATCGAACTGAAACACCACCCCCATATTGTTCACACCGCCACCGGAGGTCATTCCATAGAGCATGCCATCGGAAGCCTGCAGCAAATTGGTCATCGCCGGATTGGCTCCGTTTACCTTCACAAAAAAACCAGGCTCAACGATTTCGTTATTTCCGTAAGCATCCGTTTTAAAAACACTTCCCCCTCCGGATTGTCCGCCTCCCTGGGTCATCCCCCACAATTGGGTTTGCCCGTAGCCCGAGAATTCCATTAAGAAAAAGCAAATAACAAGGAGCTGTTTGATCATTTTTATGCTGTTTTTCGGACGAAGGGTTGCCATTGTTTAAACTGTTTGATTTGCCTTGATAAATTCAACTGTACGGCAAACTCCGAGCTGAAGGGAAAAAAATTTTCTGTCTGTGATTTGGATTGCGTTAATAAAGATACAGAATAAAGACAGATCGCACTGCCCGGTACCGGGTTCCGGCATGAGGGCTTGTTAAACGGCCATTTCACCCGACTTGCTGCTTTGGGTACCGGTTCAGCATAAAAAAAGGATGCAGCCGGTTCCAATAAAAAAAAGGAAGCAAAATTATTTTTGAGAATGAAAATACTTAAACAGGTCCGTGCACCGTTTACAAAAGCGCCCGGTACAAAATCCGGTCGTGCTATTTCTTCAAGAAAACATACTCTATGGGTATTTTGTGGATCGAAAAAGAAGCGTTTGATTGACCCATCCGGTAAAAAAGATCCAGAAAACAAATGATGAACCTCCGCCATGCGCGCATTGCATTCTGCATTTCCATATTTGTGTTGTCAAACATCCTCTGCTCCGGCCAAAACTGGACCTGGGCGAAAAACGCAGTGGGAGCAGGATCATCCGAATGCAATGGGGTGTGTACAGATTTAAATGGAAACATCATTATCACCGGCGATTTTGACACGGCATCGGTCACCTTCGGATCCAAAACACTGAGCAACCAGGGCGGAATTGATGCCTATCTGACCAAATACGATGGCAACGGCAATGTCATCTGGGCTGTGAGCGCCGGCGGAGCTTCCGACGAATCGGGAACGGCCGTTTGCACTGATCTCACCGGCAATATTTATGTGGCCGGGTATTTTGCCGATCCCGTGTTCACCGTCGGACTTACCAATCTCAGCAATGCCGGAAGCGATAATATCTTTCTTGCCAAATACGATCCCAACGGAAATGTGCTCTGGGCAAAAAGCGCCGGAGGATCAGGCGCCGACATGTGCTATGCCCTGGCCACAGATTCCATTGGCAATGTATTCATCACCGGATCCTTCACCAGCCCCAAAGCCTTTTTTGGAACAACCACACTAACCAATTCAAACACGACAGGCGGGGGAAATGTATTTATTGCCAAATACGATACCCGGGGAAATTTACTCTGGGCAAAAAATGCGGGAGGCTCCGACGATGATGAAGCCCTGTCCATCTGCACCGACAAAAGCGGGCACGCCTTTGTGACGGGATATTTCAGAAGCAATTCCATTGTGTTTGGAACAACAACACTCACCAATACCGGTCTTGGTAATGCCAATGTATTTATCATGAAATGCGACACGAATGGCACTGCGCTTTGGGCAAAAAGTGCCGGAGGAACAAGCAATGCCGACAAGGGATTTTCAGTCTGTACGGACAACTCGGGAAATGCATTCGTTACCGGGGCATACAGCAGCAGCACAATCGCCTTCGGAACAGTGGTGCTTAACAATGCCACCACCATCGGCCGGAACAATATTTTTGTTTCCAAATACGATCCCGATGGAAATATACTCTGGGCAAAAAGTGCCGGAGGAACACAGGATGACGGCGGATACTCCATCAGCACGGATGTCTGCGGAGATGCCTATGTCACCGGATTTCTGAACAGCCCTTCCGCCTTGTTTGGCACCGAAACGCTTCTTCAGCCCGCAGGCAACTGCATTGGCGGCTGCGATCCGATGTTTGTTGCCAAATACGATCCTTCGGGTCATGTGCTCTGCACATCGGCCCTTGCAAGCGGTGGTGACGACGCCATTGAAATAATAGTAGATCCGCGGGGCAATGTGTTCTTAGCAGGCGACTATTTGTCCGATCCCTTTCAGGTGGGAATATTCACCTTGCCCTATGCCGGCTACGGAGAAAAAACATTCGTGGCCCAATATGTCTGCACGGCGCTTTCGGCCTGTGTCGGACAAAGCTCACCGCTCTGTAGCGGAAACTGTAACGGAAAAGCCGAAGCCATCGTCACCGGAGGCATCGCTCCCTTTTCCTATTCCTGGAACACCCAACCTCCTCAGAGCACACAAACCGCCACCGGTTTGTGCCCCGGCAAATACGAAGTAAAAATCAGCGACGCATCCGGCGCTTCGCAAACAGACACTGTCGCCTTGTCGCCCTTACTTTCGGGGCCGACAGCGAGTGCCGGAAACAATGTAAGCGTGCTCATCGGACAAAGCGTGATGCTCAGCGCAAGCGGAGGCGGTACCTATTTCTGGTCTCCTTCGCAGGGCCTCAGCTGCGACAGCTGCTCCAACCCCAATGCAAATCCTTCTTCAACGACCACGTATTGCGTCACCGTAAAAGACAGCAAGGGTTGCACCAACAGTTCCTGTCTGCAGGTGCGGGTGGAATGCGGGGAAGTGTTTGTACCCAATTATTTTTCGCCCAACGGCGATGGCGAAAACGACAAGCTTTGCATCTTCGGCTCCTGCATCCAAAGTTTTACAATCACCATTTACGACCGCTGGGGCGAGCGCGTTTTTGAAACCAGCGACAGGAAAGAATGCTGGGATGGTGTTTACAAAGGACAGGCGATGAATACGGCTGTTTTTGTTTATTACCTGAAAGCAACCCTGCTTACCGGTGAGGTGATTAGTCAAAAGGGCAATATCAGTCTGGTGAGGTGAGATGCTTTTAATGGCTGATACAACTGCGCCAAAACGTCATGCCTACAATACTTTCCTGCAATATTGGCTGCCGAACTATTTTCATTTGATAGGTTTTGTGGCCTGATTGAGATTGGTTTTGAATTTGATGAGCGGGATGTATGAAAGACCTAATTTCCCAGACAATCATAGAAGCCATCGAAAAGGTGAAAACTTCGGTTGTAAAAATAGAACGCTTAGTCGAAGTCAAAAATAAGGAGTACGCAGAGGGAGCGGGATCGGGGTTCATTTTCTCGTCCGACGGTTATTTGTTTACAAACAGCCATGTCGTAAACGGGGCAAAGAAACTGAGAGTTGTTCTTTTCGGCGGCACTTCGCATGAGGCCAACTTAATCGGCGAAGATCCTTCGAATGATTTGGCCATATTGAAAATTTCCTCGCACGATTACCACCCGGCCCCACTGGGCGATTCCGGCGAATTGAAAATAGGCCAGTTGGTCATCGCCATTGGAAATCCGCTCGGCTTCCAGCATACAGCCACCTCCGGCATCGTCAGCGCCCTTGGCAGAAGCCTCAGAACGCAGGCCGGAAACATGATGGACAGCATGATACAAACAGATGCGGCCCTTAATCCGGGCAGCTCGGGCGGACCCTTAATCAATGCCCAGGGTGAAGTTATCGGGGTGAATACGGCCATGATCAGCGGGGCGCAAAATATTTGTTTTGCAATCAGTATCAACACAGCCAAAGAAATAGCCTACCAGCTCATCAAATTCGGAAAGGTGAAAAGAGCCTTTTTGGGCTTGGCCATGCAGCAAATAGATCTCGTTCCCAAATTCAGAACCATCAACGAGTTGAAAAACAAGAGCGCCTTGTTCATCACCCAGGTGGTTAAAGACAGCCCCGCCTCTAAAGCCGGATTGTTGGACGGCGACATTTTGTTTTCCTTCAATGACAAAATGGTGGAATCGTCGGATGCACTTTTTAAAATGCTTACCGAAGACAAAATCGGAATGTTTCAATTTGTAAAGGTGGTCAGAGACAACAAAAAACTCGAAATGAAACTGACTCCCGTTTTGAAATAAGCTTCAAATGCCCCCCCGTATTCCGGCACGGTTAAGAACCGAAAAACCAAAAACCTTTCCCTCCATAACACATGCATGGAAGTGGAGGTTTTTGCTGTTTTCCCTTCTGCAGAACAGGATATGGCCTTTTCGTGCCTGATTTAACTGAAAAACGAGGCCTTTACCACCGGTTTTAGGCTTATTTCAGGCTTCATTCGATTAATTTTCAGACCTTTGCCTTACATGAAAAAGAAAATTGAAATTCTGTCTCCTGCCAAAAATTTAATTCAGGGGATGGCGGCTATCAATGCCGGTGCAGATGCCGTATATATAGGAGCGCCGCAATTCGGAGCCCGTTCAAATGCCACGAATTCGGTTGAGGATATCGCGGAACTTGTACACTATGCACACCTCTTTAAAGCAAGGGTCTTTGTGGTGGTCAATACCATTCTGTATGACAATGAACTGGAAGACTGCAAAAAGCTGATTCATCATTTATACGACATCGGAGTGGATGCCCTGATCGTTCAGGATATGGCCATTATGGAACTGGATTTGCCACCGATTGTCATTCATGCAAGCACACAAGCCAACAACAGGGATCCCAAACACGTGAAATTTTTGGCCGATGCCGGAATGAAACGCGTTGTGCTGGCCCGGGAATTAAATTTGGATCAGATCAAGGACATCCACAAAGCCACCGATGTAGAACTGGAATTTTTTGTGTCCGGCGCGCTTTGTGTTTCTTTCAGCGGCAATTGCTACATGAGCGTGGCCAACGGAGAACGCAGCGCCAACAGAGGCTCCTGCGCCCAGAACTGCCGCTTGCCATATAACTTAACCGACGGCACAGGAAAAACACTGATTGCCAACAGCCATTTGTTATCCATCAAGGATCTGGACCTGAGCGATCAATTGCCCAATCTGATCGAAGCCGGAATCACCTCTTTCAAAATAGAAGGCCGCTTGAAAGATATGGTGTACGTCAAAAACAACACCTCCTACCTGCGAAAGAAACTGGATACCTTTCTGGAAAACAACGAGACGTATCAAAAAGCCTCATCGGGACGAACATCTTACAATTTCGAAGCCGAAATGGACAGGAGTTTTAACCGCGGCTATACCGACTATTTTGTAAACAAACGCGTAGAAAAAATCGGCACCTGGGAAAGTCCGAAATCACAGGGACAGCTGATTGGCAAGCTCATTGAAACAAAAGCCAACGGCTATGTCATCGAAAATTATGAGAAGTTAAACAATGGCGACGGGCTTTGTTTTACCAACGACGAGGGTGTGGTCGATGGACTTCAGATCAACATCATCGTCAATAATATTGTCGTGCCCAACACGTTCAAATCGCTTAAACCGGGCACAGTCATTTACAGAAATTCGGATGCTGCATTTAACAAATTGGTGGAGAGAGAAGACAGTGCCGTGCGCAAGATTGGGGTTCAGCTGAAATTCACCGAAACAAGCGACGGCTTTCAGTTGCTGGCTGTTGACGAAGACGGGCACAAAAGCGTATCGTCTTTTAAAGCAAATAAAGAACCCGCTAAAAACGAAGAGTCGACATTGCCGAATATCAAAAAGAATTTAGCAAAGGCAGGCAACACCCCTTTTGTGGTGGATGATATCGAAGTGGTGTTTTCGGGCAACTGGTTTTTACCCATATCCAAAATCAATGAGATCAGACGTGAGGTTTTGGAGCAATTGATTCATATCCGGGTGAAGGACTATCACCGAGAAGAATTTCAGATTACAAAAACAGATCACCCCTACCCGGTAACGCAATTGGATTTCACTTACAACGTATCCAATCAGCTGGCCCGCACTTTTTACAAGCGCCATGGTGTAACAGAAATAGAAAAAGCATTTGAATTGCAGTGGGAGCCCGGCAAATCGCGTGTGATGACCACCAAGTACTGTGTAAAATATGAATTGGGCAAATGCGCCCGTTTTCAAAGAGCCACCATGGGCGAAAAAGTGGTGGAACCCCTGGTACTGAAACACGGAGAAAACGAATACAAACTAAAATTCAACTGCAAGCCCTGCGAGATGGAGATCTGGGAAAAAGATGCGGATTTGGAGTTTGAGGAGGAGGAGGATTGATGGTTTTGTCTTCGCTGGTTTCGGCTCCGCTCAACCAGCGGTGGGTAAAACCATCATTCACGACGGTGTCTGAGCAGTAGAAGGTATTATTCTAAAATCAAGACGGAGTAACCGCACCTTCCGGGGTTGGAGAGCACCACGATTTCTCCAGCCATTAGCAATTAGTCTTATTTCTATAGTCCCGCTGCTTGGCATAGGGTATTCTGTCCGGTTTACTGGTCCTCTGCGAGATCTTTTTCATGCATTTTCTGGTTTATTAGGCCTAAAGGGTCAATCGAATAATTTATTGAGATTAATTGCTTATTAAGGTTCAAAATGTTAATATTGCATCCCTTTTTGAGAAGTATTTCAAAATAGGGATACATAACCGGAATTAGATTCCTCCTTAGCTCAGCCGGTTAGAGCACATGACTGTTAATCATGGGGTCCCTGGTTCGAGTCCAGGAGGGAGAGCGAAGCCACCGTTAGTAGGTGGCTTTTTGTTTTTATGTACTTTATTTATTTCCTCTATTCTCCAAGTTCTGATATTTATTATGTTGGTCATACTGATAATTGGGAAAGAAGATTTGCAGAGCATAATGAATCGCCACATGCAACCTACACATCAAAGCACAGACCATGGGTGCTAAAAGCGATATTTGAGTGCAGTAAAGAAAGAGGCTTAGCACTTAAAATTGAAAGGTTTATTAAAAAGCAGAAATCAAGAGATTTAATTGAAAGAATTCTTCATGGGGACAAGCTGACGGGAATCTTAGTTCAGATGGTTAGAGTCCCGCACGTGCGGGATTAATCAAAGGATCCTTGGTTCTCCACCACATGCGGGGCTGGAGGGAGAGCAAAGCCATTCCGCACATTTGGAATGGCTTCTTTGTTTTTATGGATTTAATTGCCATTCTATCCCGTTTACTGCCTTACAACTTACAATGGTATGGAGAGCTTCAAAAATTGGTTTATTAAAATAAATGAACAATACGTTTAAAGCTTTTCGCAGCCGCAATTACAGGTTATATTTTTCAGGGCAATCCATATCGCTGATTGGAACATGGATGCAGCGCACGGCAGTGTACTGGCTTATATATGACAAAACCCACTCTGCATTTATGCTGGGTTTGGCTGTATTTGCAGCACAGTTTCCTTCTTTCTTATTCTCTCCTTTTGGCGGAGTAATATCTGACAGGTATAACCGCTACCGGGTATTGCTTATTACGCAAACAGCTTCACTTATCCAGGCTATTTTGCTTACAGCATTGATTATGTTTACTCAATATACCGTGTGGGAAATACTTACGCTCAGCGTTGTGCTCGGTACAATCAATGCTTTTGATGTGCCTGCCCGACAATCTATGGTACATCAAATGGTTGGTAATAAAGAAGACTTATCGAATGCGATTGCTCTCAATTCATCTATGGTAAATTTAGCAAGGCTTATAGGACCGGCCATTTCAGGTATTGTGTTGGAAAAGCTTGGTGCGGGAACCTGCTTTCTTATTAATGCTTTAAGCTTTATAGCTGTTATAGCATCTTTATTATTCATGAGGTTGCCTGCATTTATACCTCAACCGAATACAAAAAAAGTAATCAGGGAATTTAAAGAAGGGTTAAAATATTTAAAGCGCACTCCTTCCATTGCTCTTGTGATTTTATTGCTTGCTTGTGTCAGTTTATTGGTGCTTCCTTTTATCACGCTGCTTCCTGTTTATGCAAAGGTTATATTTAAAGGAAGTGCCTCTACATTTGGTCACCTCAACAGCGCCATTGGCCTTGGAGCTGTGGGAGGCGCTTTTTTCTTAGCGTCATTAAAGCCAGGCGTTGAATTAAAAAAGATTCTATTTATCAACCTGTTAATCTTTGGCGCAGGATTGGTTCTGTTTTCACATATCACGAATCTCCCCGTTGCTTTGTTTTTTGCAATGGTAGCGGGCTTTGGAATGATGTCGCAAACAACGATTAGCAACACCATCATACAGACCAATGTCTCACCCGAAATGAGAGGAAGGGTTATCAGTTATTTTGCAATGGCATTTTTTGGTATGCAGCCTTTGGGCGGATTATTGATTGGAGCGGTATCGCAATATATAGGTGCGCCTAATACCATTTTAGCAGAAGGAATTGCCGCCATATTAATTGCTATCGTATTTTTGCCTTTTCTAAGAAAAGATATTTTAAAAGAAAAAGATAGAATTGAGCTTGTGGAGCTGGAAGATCCCACCGTTATTACAAATGAATAAATAATAATCAAAATGGAAAATACTAATCAAAGTACAGCCCTGTTAGTGCTGGATATTCAGGGAGCAACTGTAAACAGGCTAACGGATAGTGCGCCTCTCATCAAGGCTTTAACCAAAGCTATACAAACGGCACGCGCTAATAAAATGCCTGTTATATATGTAGTGATTGGCTTCAGAAAGGGATACCCTGAAATGAGCCCGAACAATAAAATGCATGCCATGTTGAAAAGCGGGGCTATGAGTTTGGATTCGGAAGAGTCTTACCGCGTTCATGCATCCGTTGCGCCGCAGCCGGATGACATTGTAATAACCAAAAAACGGGTGAGCTCCTTTGCCGGCAGTGACCTGGAAGTAGTACTGCGGTCGCTCGGAATAAAACATCTTGTACTTACAGGCATTGCGACAAGCAGGGTAGTGTTGGCCACCTTACGTGAAGCAGCAGACAAGGATTTTATACTAACTGTCCTTTCTGATTGTTGTGCAGATATGGATGAAGAAGTTCATCGTATGCTTACAACCAAGCTTTTTCTTCGAGATGCGGAAGTGATAACTGCAGATGAATGGTCTGCTTCTAATCAGCAATAGCAATGAATCCATGCTGTGTAATAATCCTGAAATCCTCGAGAGGTTGGGAGCAGAATAAAATATACTTACGGATAAGCCACTGAAAACACAGCATCACCGGAAAGCATGATGCTATTTGCGCCATTATAAAGCGTGCAGGTGATTGTTGCGTGGATTTTTTTCGTTGGATGGCCGTCTATATTGTTTTGGTAGTCCTCAACTGAAATAACTTTGAACATACTTATTGCAGGCTGACTATTATCAGATGATGTATATAGTGTTCCTCCTGCATCATGCCATTCAATGGTGACATTTGCCAGGTTTATCAGATTGGTAATGGGCGCAGACGACGTTGTATGAAAACCGTTGTAGCAATTTGTTGTGGTCTGTGTGCCCGCATTTACATGAGCAACTGCCGTATAGCCGCTGGAATCAGTCATCGTCAGCACTGCAGGATAAACTCCGGGTGTGGAATACGTGTGTCTCCGGTTAGTGCCTGTTGTACTGTTTCCGTCTCCAAAATCTAAAAGCATTTTAGCAACATGAACATTTACTGAGGTGACAATAAAATTAACAGAATCTCCGCTAGTGCTGTATTCTGAGAATTCAGGCTGAAAGGCATTTCCTGCCTGACCTAATACAATGTTATTGGTAAGAGTTGATGAGCAGGTATTGGTTTGGGTTGTAAGGGAAACAGTATATATCCCCGGATGTCTGTACACATGAACCGGCTTATGCTGGCTGGAAGTGGTGCCATCTCCAAAATTCCATGAATACGCTGTAGGAGTTCCATTCACTATGGTGTCAGAAAAGTTTACATAAAATGCAGAAGGTGTCCCCACCGGAGTTGCAAAAGAATAATATCCTGGCGAAATAGAAGAATCAATGCTTGTGGGAAGTATGGCATACCGGCGATAATCCTTAAAATCAATTTTCAGCGAGTTCGAACAATTTGAAGTACAATTTTTATCTCTGAACTCTCCTATATAATCATATACGCCGTTTCCATCCTGCGCATAAGAAGTGAACATATAATAATCGTTCACACCTGCCTGAATGTTCACGGCATTTCCGGCAATCGTTCCGGTGAACGTAAATTCAGGAGCCGCAGGAGCAGGGGTGACAGGATATCTCTTCTGACAGCCCGTCATCGCAACGAAGGCAAAAAGGGAAAGAAAAATGTATTTAATGTTTTTCATTTCTTAATGATTAAACAGGTTATAGGAGAGTAACAACTTTATCCCTGTGCTTCGTTCAAATGTTTGTTGCGAGAAAAATGCATTGTCTTTGATGTCAAGCAAGCCATAATGCATTTCCGCAGAAATATGAAACTTCCCGCTGATCTTCCTTCTGTATGCCAAGGCAACGGACGCGTCCCACGGATTAAATCCCTGTGTGTATCCGCCAGATGTTTTATTTATTGGCTGAACGCTTTTAAAATCTGAATATTGGTTAACAATCACGTTGCTCGTTGTATTTAAAAGATATGCTATTGAGCCACCAAGTCCTATCTCGGTTTTGTCATCGAAACCATATTGCAGAAAAAGCGGAACAACAAGGTAGTGAATCCATTGCGTGGCAATCGTTGAATCAATATGGGTTGTACCAAAGTCCGAAATGGATGTGGTAAACGTTTTTTGACTGGCTGTCAACTGAGCAACTGCACCATACTGCACTCCTGTATATATTGACCATTTCGCATTGAATAAATGAGTAAGACCGATTCCAAGCACGGGAGTAAATCCTCTTCCTTCAGTGGTGTTAGCATCGTTCCAGCCAAAAGAATAGCTTGTTCCTGCTTCAACAGAAAAGATGTTTGCTTTTACCGGATTTTGTGCCAGAGGTTTTATGATTGAAGAATTGTCCTCAACCGGCTGAACAGTCGTTTGGGCGGGCTGCGCTGTTGCAACCGAAGTTTCATTTGTTGTCTTTACAACATCTTTTGGTGGAGATTGTGAATTTTCATTAGCTGAAGTATTCTTTACCTCTTCCGGTTTGTCAGGTTGATTTTCATTCGTTGAATTTTTTAAACCATTGTCTTTATCTGTGGTTGCGCTTTGATCACTTGCAGTTGGATTGTCGGTATCGCCCTTTGAACCAGGCGCTTCAGGTTGATTCGGAGTTTCTGTTTTTTCTTCTTCTCTTTTGTTCGTTATAGATGCTGAAATGTCATTGGCATTCAGTGAGTGAGGAATTGCCTCCTCTTTATTGCCTGAAGATTCCTTTTTCAGAACAGTCCGGTTAGATGAAATTTGTTTTACAATGACTTCCGTATTTTTCTCAGCGGGAATGATTTCATTTCCTGTTGCAGCTTTTTTATCGGGGCTTGTCGGTTCAGAAGTTGAATTATCCTTGTTAATTTTATTTTGAGCCTTAGGCGCTTCCGTTTTTATTGCTTCTGTTGCGCGGGCAGCTATTTTATTATCACCCTTTGTTTCACGATTCATAAACGGGAACATCAAGACAATGCCTGCAATCAATCCCAATGAAAAGATCAAAGCCCCTCTCCTGATTCTTTGCGTGCTCCGGACAGCATCCAGCTTTTCTTCCATCTTTTCCCAGTTCTCTTCATCGAACGGAAAGCTCTTCGAAGAAAATTTTTCCTCCAGGATCTCATTCAATTTATTTTCGTCGGCTTTCATACTACTTTATGTAAAGGTGAAATAATTTTTTGCATCATTTCCTTTAATTTATTTCTTGAAAAATTGATATGCCACTTCGATGTTCCTTCAGCCATATCGAGCATTTCCGCAATTTCCTTATGGCTGTAACCGTCCACTGCATAGAGGTTAAAAACCTTCTGGCTTACAGGAGGCAGCTTGGTGATCAAGGCATGTATCTGGTCAACATTCATTCTTACTAACGCTTCATTCAGTTCCGAGTACTCTTGTGTGTCATGGTATTCTTCTATATATTCAATCACCTCATGGTGCTTTTTCTCTTTCCTGTATTCATCAATCAGCACATTGATCATCACCTTTCTTGCCCACGTTTTAAATGGTATTTCCGGCTTATATTTTTCAAGGTTATTAAGTATCCTTAAAAAACCAATATTCAGCATTTCTTTTGCCTCTTCCCGTGAATTCACATAACGAAAACAAATGGACATCAGGTATGCATACGAAATGTGATACAGCTCGTACTCAGCCTTTCGCTCACGTCTTAAACAGGCAGTTATGAGGTCTATCTCTATTACCATGAAACAGAAAGATACGTATAATGCTGCATTCATATACTTACACGAAGAAGACCCGGGAAAGGTTGGGTATTTCCAACCAACAAATAGTGCTTAAATAAGGCAAAAACAGCACATTTTGCTGCTTATTTCACGCTTTATGTGGCAGATAGAATTTAAGCAAGAAAATGCCCCCGGCTTTGGCTCCTTAACCAAAAACCAAACAATCCTGTAACTTTGCACTATGGAGGAGGTTTCTCTGAAATTAGGTTATTGCAATTCATTGACATACTATTCGCGTTATGTTACACGTGAAGTGATGATAGGTAATGTTGGTATTGGAGGCAACAATCCCATCCGTGTGCAAAGCATGACGACAACGGATACGATGGATACGATTGCTACCGTTGAACAAAGCATCCGCATGATTAAAGCGGGTTGTGAATTGGTGCGCATCACTGCACCAAGCATGAATGAAGCCCGCAATCTTGAAAACATAAAAAACGAATTGCATAAACGCGGTTACAAAGCACCGCTTGTTGCAGACATACATTTTACTCCCAACGCTGCAGAGCTTGCAGCACGCATAGTTGAAAAGGTTCGTGTGAATCCGGGCAATTATGTTGACAAGAAAAAATTTGAAAACATTGAATACACGGATGGTTCTTATCTGGAAGAATTAGAACGTATCCGAAACCGGTTTACTCCACTCGTAAAAATCTGCAAAGAATATGGTACTGTCCTACGCATCGGCACCAATCATGGTTCGCTAAGTGACCGCATCATGAGCCGCTATGGCGACACACCGCTTGGCATGGTGGAATCAGCCATGGAGTTTTTAAGAATCTGTGAAGAGAATAATTATTACAGTATTGTGCTCTCCATGAAGTCAAGCAATCCGCAGGTCATGGTGCAGGCATACCGCTTGTTGATAGTGAAGATGCAGGATGAAGGGATGAATTATCCTTTGCATCTCGGAGTAACGGAAGCAGGCGAAGGCGAAGACGGAAGAATAAAATCCGCTGT
>PLXK01000187.1 GCA_003151415.1 Bacteroidota bacterium | reverse complement strand
CATTCATGAATGTGATGATCTTTTCCCTTGTTCCCTTAAGCCTGTACTCCACCTGCAAGCAATTCGCCGAAGGATTGAGTGATACCCGTTTGGCCATGATCATCAGCTTAAGCGGGAACCTGATGAATGTGCTTTTGAATTACATCCTGATCTTCGGTCATTGGGGTTTCAAGCCTATGGGTGTCATGGGTGCATGCTGGGGAAGTTTCTATGCCCGTTTGTTCATGGGCCTTGCCATGCTTCTTTACATTTGGTTTAAACCCAGTTACCGGATTTACCGGGAAGCATTCCGGATGAAGAATTTTTCTGTTCCAACCATGAAAGAAATTTTAGGGACCGGAGTTCCAACAGGTCTGCAATGGGTATTCGAGGTCGGCGCCTTTAGCGTGGCTGGTCTTATGGCAGGCACCCTGAGTGTTGAGAAGCAGGCCGCCCATCAGGTCGCCCTGACCATAGCGGCATGCACCTATATGTTCGCCAGCGGACTCAGCGCGGCGGTCTCTGTGCGAACAGGCAATGCCCTTGGAAGAAAAAACAGAACCGAAATGAGGAAAGCCGGATTTACCGGGTTTATGATGGTCACTGTCTTCATGCTCAGCTGCGCCATCCTGTTCATCACCTGCAGGCATACCCTGGTCTCTCTGCTCAGTCAGGATGTTCAGGTTTTGGAAGCGGCTTCGGGTTTGCTAATCATAGCTGCCATGTTTCAGCTTTCAGACGGACTTCAGGTCATTGGTCTGGGGGCCCTAAGAGGAATGAACGACACCAAATTTCCGACAATTCTTACCCTCATTGCTTATTGGGGAATCGGTCTGCCCTGCAGTTATTTGTTGGGTCTGCGCTTTGGATTCGGTCTTTCGGGCATCTGGTACGGATTTGTTATCGGACTGAGCTTTTCGGCCATCGGGCTGCTCTGGAGATTTGAGCGGATCAGCAGAAAGGTGGAGCTGGTTTGAGAAAAAGAGTTGTATTCTTGCAATTGGAAGTGTGCACTTAGTGGTAAAAAACATTCTGACAGGACACACCTATCGAATGCCAACGTATTTCAAATTGGTTTTTCCTTTTTTACATGTCAACTGCAAATTGCCAACTTTATTTTGGCTATTCCAGATACCTTGCTTTGATCGTACGGACATGATGCGCACTGTGACCGGCAATTGAGAAAATAAGTGCACGGGCTGTCATCTCCAGTTCATCGGCCGTACCCCGCATCGAAAGCTCTTCTTCCCCGAGATTTTTAATGAGAATGATGTTGGCTTCCCGAAGTACAGAGAATTCATGGGCCAGATCATAAAATGAGCGCTTATTGAATTTTCCGGCAGGTACATATTTTTTATCGTCAAAGCCCGGCAAAGCCTGGGAATCGCCTCGGGCAAACCTCAAGACACGGTATCCAAATACCCGTTCAGCATCAATCAGGTGACCCAGCACTTCCTTGATGGTCCATTTTCCGGGAGCGTAGGCATAATCTTCTTTTTCAGAAGGAAGATCAGAAACGAGTGCCTGCAATTCAAGCATCTGGCTCTCCAGGGCCCGAATTACATTCTCACCTGGAATCAGTTTGATGTATTGATCGAAATTTTCCGGGTATTCATTTTTTTCGGGACGTTTCATAGTGATGAATTTTCAAAAGTTGATATTCAAAAACAAATTGACCAAACACTTTCCGAACTCTGGTAAAGGAACTGACTCTTTATCTCTTCTTACAGAAGTCAGAAGTCTATTCCAATTTGTGGATTTCCGCTTTCACAAATTCGACAAGCTCCCTGACATATTCAGTTGAAAAATCAAAACGGATCCCCGCTGCTTCGTACAGATCTCCGATTGTTTTTGTATAACCGAGGCTGAGTGCCTGCTGATATTGAGCAATGGCCTTTGCTGGATTTAGTTTATAATTTCTCCACAGAGCAATGGCACCAAGCTGCGCAAAACCATATTCGATATAATAGAAAGGCACTTCAAAAATATGAAGCTGGCGGTGCCAGGAATAAGCCCTGCTTTTTTCCAGACCTGAAAAATCGATTGCTTTGCTCTCAAATCTGGCTGAAAATTCAATCCAGGCCTGTTTGCGCATTTCATCGCTCTGGCCGGGGTTCAGGTAAATCCAATGCTGAAATTCATCCACCAGAGCAATCCAGGGCAGGGAATCGAGTACCTTCTCCATTTGTTCGAGCTTGGCCCTTCGAAGATCTCCCTTGGTTTGAAAAAACACATCCCAGTGTTCCATGCTGATAAGTTCCATACTCATGGAAGCCAGCTCGGCCACTTCAGAGGGTACATTTTTGCTTTCTGTAATGGGAAGGTGGTGCGAAAGGAAAGAATGAATGGCATGTCCTCCTTCGTGAACCATGGTCACCAGATCGCGTACGGAGCCAACGGAATTCATAAAGATAAAGGGAACGCCAATTTCAGGCATGGGATAATTGTATCCTCCCGGGGCCTTTCCTTTGCGTGATTCGAGGTCAAAATGTCCCATTTCATTCATGATCCGGATATAGGATCCGAAATCGGGATGAATGTGCTCAAAACAAGTGATGGTTCGTTCAACAAGTTCTTTGGAATCGCGGAAAGGTACAAGTGCCGGCTTACCGCTGAGGTCGACTTCCATATCCCATGGACGCAGGCTATCCACAGCAAGTGCCTCCTTGCGCTTTCGGTCAAATTCATAGATAACCGGAACAACCTCGGCTGCAATGGATTCATGAAAACGGGAACAATCTTCGGGAGAATAATCAAACCGTCCGTAGGCGGCGAAGGTGTAGTCTCTGAAATTTTTGAAACCGGCATTCAGGGCTACCTGATTTCTGAGTTTCAATAATTTGTCGAAGAGCTTATCAAGGGCTTCTTTATGCAAAAGCCTTTTTCCAAGCATTTCGCGATAGGTTTCTTCGCGCAGCACCCTGTCCGTACTTTTCATAAAGGCAGAGGCTTGCTGAAGTGTCATTTCTTTACCACGGATAACAACACTGATGGCGCCTATAATTTTTGCATATTCCTGACTTTCCAGATCAATCTCTGTAAGCAAGGGAATGTTTTGCTCGCGGTAAATCTCCAGCTGTTTCCTGACAGAACGCAGGTAAATTCGGTATTTTTCCTTGTCCAGAGATTCGCAATACGGGGAAGCAATCAGCTTCTTATTGAAAGCGTTGAAAAAAGGAGCGGCCTTGGGTTCAATTTCGGTGGCAAAATAGTTGAATGACTTTTCAAACTCTTTATTCGCCGTATCACCGGTCATGCGGATATACCGCCAGGCCTGAGATTCTTTGTAGACCGCTTCAAGTTCACTCAAATTGAGCAGCCAGGTTTCCAATTCAGCGGCGCTATCTATTTTTCGTTCGCTTAGTCCTTTAAAAAAAGGTTCGATCTGAGCCCATGAAGAGAGTTCGAAATCGGCCGGAAGAAATACCCGGTTCTTTTTTGCAGGTTTAACTGGTCCTGGCTTCACATTCATAGAGGAGTCGGATGAGATTGAAGAAAAAAGAGGCCGGAATACAGACGCATCCGGCAAGAACGACTAGGCTGCTCCCGACTTTCTTGCTGTTACAACTTTAACCTTTGGGGCATCCGTCTTCATGAGTTTCTTTCCGCCAGCAGGCATTGCTTTTGCTGAAGGTTTGGGTTTTTCATGCTCTGCACCGGCTTTATGCGCATCACTGTGTTCGCCTTCAGCTTTTGTAGGGACTTTTGTAAGGAGATCCGTTTTCTGAAGAAGGTTATACCAGTTGATCAGTTTGCGCACATCCGAAGTATGAACACGCTCTTTGTCATAATCAGGAAGAACAGCTGCAAAATACTTCAGCAGTTCCGCATCCGAGGTTTTGGGTTCAGGAGCCGGTCCGCCCTTTTCCTTATCAAAGATTTTCTGAAGAGCGTCCTTCAAAGGCAGATCTTCACCTGTGGTGTAAATGCTGATATCCTCCAGAGCGCTTATTTTGCTGCTGGAATAGGCAGGAAATCTCTTCTTGTCTGCAAGAGATTCTACAATCACACCGCTTTTTGTTTGGGCAATCACTTTGTGTAATCCTGCCACTCCTGATATTGAAATTACTCCTGTTAAGTCCATGTTCGTTTTTTTAGGTAGACAAAAATACACAATTACCGAAAGAATTTGAAGTTAAATAGTCGAATTTCAGCACATAAGGGGTTAAACAAAAAAGAAAACGGGCAGATTCTTCCGCCCGTTCTCTTTTATAGAACTGAAATTACTTGTTTATAACCAGCCTGCGGCTGATCGTTCCCTTTTCGGATGTGAGTTTGTAGGCATATATACCGCTTGAAAGACCGGCGAGATTCACAACAAAATGATGTTCTCCGGCTCTCAATTCGCCATTGTGCAAAACAGCCACCACCTTGCCGGTGATATCGTAAATACTCAGATCGGCTTTCATATCTTCCAGGGTAATGATATCAATATTTGTCGTTCCATTGGCCGGGTTCGGATAAGTGCTGATGGATGCAAACTGAAGGGGTTTGTCATTGACAGAGGCAAGCAGGTTATCATACAGGGTTTGTGCATTCACGGCACTGGTCTGAAGATCCTTCAGGCTGTCTCCGCCAATGAGCGCAAAAGCCACCTCCACAGAATCACCCGGAGCTACGTTGAAAGGCCCGCTGCTGGTAATGTCAATGATGTCATTTCCGGTAGGCGAACCATTGCCGGCTGAGGCACGGTTGGTTGAAAGAGCAATGTATTTGTTGGCATCTGTAAATCCGGATGCCGTGGACACGTCCATTCCTCCCCCGCCACCTGCCAGGTTATCAATGGCGTAGTGAGTAACGGGCGCAGTATGAGAGAGTAGTTTTGTGCCTGCATAAAGCCCAGCGGCACCGGTGTACCAGGCATACCCCATTCGGTTTGCGGCATCAAAAGCGTCCTTGTTGCTGCTGGCTGTGGCGGCAAGAATATCGTAATCGCAAAAGATACCGGCATACATATTGGCAAGGGCAGCTGTGCCCGTATTCTTGATGTAATACTTCAGGATCACAAACTTCCTGTTTCCTGCCGAAGTCCATGCGTAGTCTTTCTGAAGAACCTGAACATGGAGCTGGGTAGCTCCCGCACCGGCATCGGTAAACATTCCGGTTGCATCAAAATTGGAAACCACTGCCGGCACAACCTGGCTGACACGCTGCATATCCACAAACGAGGTTTTGGGTGTGGTTCCGCCACGCACATTGTCAGATACCTGCGTGCCCGAAACGCCAATCATCAGGCCACCTTCATACATCATGTTTCCTTTGTTCATGTAATTGAAACCAAGTCCCTGGGTCTGGGTCGGGTTATCATTAAAACCAAACAGGCTTTTGCTGGTCACCGTGGTAGCCACATCGTTGATGGCGATGTTGATGTAATCCTCGTTCATGAAAACCGAGAAAGACTGGCTGGCCGTGTAGGCGCTGTCGGTATAGGTGATTTTAAAATCAATTTGAGTGTTGACCGGTGGAACGCCGACAAGTTTGGCAAGAAAGGGGTTGAGGTAATTGTTTGTCGTACCCATTGTCCCCAGTACGCCGATATTGACGGAAGACATCTGGAAACTGACATACGGGGAGGCCGATGAGATAGTGGCCACCAGATGCTTGGTTGGGGAAAGCAGATTCAGATAAGTGGCCCCGATGCGAAGGGTATCGCCCACATTGAAAGCTTCGTCGTTTTTGTCGTAGATCTGTCTTGCCGAATCCTGAACCCAGGGTCCGCCCGGATTGGTCAGTGCGGCATACATGTTGACCATGCCCGTACCAAATTTACCGGCATAGGCAGCCGGAAGTAAACTGTAGTTATTGAAGGTGGTTTGTTTTACCCGTGCTGCAGTCTGATAAGCATTGAATGTGGGATTGAATGCACGAACCACCGCACAAACTCCGGCTGCACAAGGAGAAGCCATCGAAGTTCCGCTCAGATTGGTGTAACTGCCGCCTGCAATGCTGTAGGTGGAATAAATTCCATTCCCCGGGGCGCTCACAGACACATTGTAGTTGTAATTGGAAAAATACGCATCGCTGTTGTTTGATTTTGTGGCTGCCACACTCAGCACTCCGTTATACGAAGAAGGATAAAAATCCTGGTCAACGGAATTGTTTCCGCAGGCCGCTACGACCAATACATCTTTGTTGATTGTTGCATAATCCACAACACTTTGTCCCAAGGCTCCCCCGGCAGCTCCACCCCAGGAACAGTTGATCACTTTCACTCCGTGATCGGCCGCGTAGGTAATGCCTTCGTAGGCTTTGGTAAGGGCTCCGGTAGCATCCGCTATTTTTACAGGAAGAAATTTGCAGAGATACCCTGTACCGGCAACGCCAAGATTGTTGTTCACAATAGCTGCGGCAATACCCGAAACATGCACTCCGTGAGGATCGCCCTGCCAGGTAGGGTCGTTGTCATTCATGCCCAGATCCCATCCCATATAATTGTCAATGTATCCGTCGCCGTCATCATCAATACCATTATTAGGTATTTCCGCCATGTTTCGTTTGATATTTCCATTCAGATCGGGGTGAGTCGGTTCTGTGCCTGTGTCGGTGATTCCGATGACAACCGTGGAGTCACCTTGCGAAATATCCCAACCGGTTGTTCCTGTTCCGGCAGCATGAATGTTGTAAATGTTGTATTGGGTTGTGGGTGTTGCCGAAGGATCGTTTGGCGAAACAACTGTGTGCGGCAAAGGTTTGGGTTCGACATAATCGAAAAGGCCCAACTGAAGGAACATATTGATCAGCTTAACGGCGCCGATATCGGAGGTGTAGGTAAAAGTATAAGTAAGCGAAAGATCAATCATGCGCTGTCCGTTCTTATTAAACTCTTCAGAAGGTGCAGGAGTAAAAGGAAACATCCGTTCGAAATTGTTCCCCCCGACAGTTGTCAGGAGGTTCGCGAAAGCGGCATTGCTGAATCCGTAACGGGTGCAGGCGCTTCGGTATGCCGGCTTGACCTTCAGTACAATTGTTTTCGGAATAAATTCATCCATGCTGATGTTTGCCGGAAGCGAATAACGTCCGGCAACTGCCGATGGGGTGTTCTTTGATTGCGCCGAAAGAACCAGTGAACCGGTAAGCGCAATAAGGCAAAGAGTAGTTATTTTTTTCATGTGAATGGAATTTGTTTTTAATGGTCAGATGGCCTGCTCTTCACATCATCATCATTTGTGATGAATGAGTCCCGGGCATTTCATGTGAATAATTGGTGTGAATATTAAATTTTCTTAAAAGTATGAAAAGGAGCTGAGAAACCAAACTTCTCATAACACACTGTAAATCAGATAGGAAAAACGGTTCCATATGGGGGCAGATCCTTTAGGAAATGGTAACTGGAACTGTCTTTGTCCGAGCGACAGAAAAAATGGGTCAGTCCGTTTGTAATGAAAAAATAATCAGCCCCGGCCGAAAGATTATACCTGGCCGCCTGATCAAACGTATTCTGGCTGATCTTCACCGAAGATGCCTTGCATTCTACAATGAGCAGCGGTCTGGAATGTTTTCCATAAACCAATATATCCACCCTTTTTTTGAGCTTGTTGACTTCAAGCTGTCCTTCGACCTGCATGAGTGAAAGCGGATAGGATCTTTCTTCATGCAGAAAGCGGATGACATGCTGCCTCACCCACTCTTCCGGATTGAGTGCAACAAACTTTTTCCGAACCGGGTCAAAGATTTCACCCGGGCGAAGTCGGAATTCATACACAGGAAAATTGAGCTGTTCCAGAGTCTGATTTTACTCAAATGTAGAGAATAAACCCAGCCTTTGTATGCTTGATAAAAATCTGAGTATATTTGAAAAAGCATATCCTCATTATGAAGACTAAAGAAGAAATCGTCAGCAACTGGCTTCCACGCTATACGGGCACTGCCCTCAAAGATTTTGGAAAATACATTTTGCTTACCAATTTCAGCCATTACATCAATCTGTTCGCTCAGTGGAACAGCGTTGAAATCAAGGGCCTGGACAAACCCATGCAAACAGCCACTTCGGGTGGGATAACCATTATCAATTTCGGCATGGGCAGCGCCGGAGCCGCCACGATTATGGATCTGCTGGCCGCCATCGAACCCAAAGCCTGTTTATTTTTGGGGAAATGCGGAGGGTTAAAAAAGAAAAACAACCTGGGCGACCTGATCCTTCCCATCGCAGCCATTCGCGGCGAGGGTACTTCAAACGACTATTTTCCACCTGAGGTACCTGCTTTACCGGCATTCAGTCTTCAAAAAGCCATTTCCACAACCATCCGAAATCACAACCGTGACTATTGGACAGGAACCGTCTATACCACCAACCGCAGGGTCTGGGAACATGACGAAGAGTTTAAGGATTATTTGCGAAAATTAAGGGTGATGGGCATTGATATGGAAACAGCAACGATTTTCATGGTGGGCTTTTACAATAAAATCCCCAGCGGCGCCCTTCTGCTCATCTCCGATCAGCCAATGAACCCTGAAGGCGTAAAAACCGCCGAAAGCGATGCAAAAGTCACGACCGATTATGTGACTTCACACCTGAAGATAGGTATCGATTCTTTGCATGAACTTATCAATAATGGTCTTACGGTGAAGCATTTGCGCTTCGACTAAAGGTCATTGCACTCGCCGCTTCAGAAAACAATTCCAAGATAGGAAAAGGCATGTCCAAAATGTCCCGGAGTACAAACGAGAATCCTTGGAATACAAACGAGATGTCTTGGAGTACAAACGAGAATTCTTGCAGTACACGCAAGATGTCTTGCAGCGCAAACGAGAATCCTTGGAATACACATGAGATGTTCCGGAGTCTGTCTTAAGCTTTCAGGTGAATGGTACTGAACATATCCGGGGAATAAACCATAGCAAGCAACTACTCAGAAAACCTGTTTCATGAAGCTTTTTGAATTTCAAGCGCTTGCTTAAAACTTAAATGTCCCGCCAAGAACAAGCGCCATTTCAAAGCAGCCAAAATGCTGATCGGCCAGGCCATCATAGACTTGAAGATGGAAGTATCGTCCGTAAACGACCTTCGACTGATATTCGAGGAAGACATGTTTGAAGAAGGTCAGGCGAAAAGATCCATCCAGGTCGGCATTCCATCCTCCGAATTGAAAATGCGGGTTATTGTCATGCCCCAGAATTGTATTCTCAACATGGGGAATCACCGGCCCTGCACCTGCCTTGGCCAAAAAGTCGAACTCGATTTTTGAATTGCAGAGATCGAACACTTTAAATTTCTTCACCAGGTTAAGCTGCAGGAAATTTGCACCGTTGTTCAGCATCCAGATAATGGATGTTCCATTGGCGCTCTCGGTGGTATCTACGTTTTTACCGTTGATGGTTCCTTTCATGTGAACAGGCTGCCCCCAGTTCACGACATATTTGGTGTGGTCAAAATTAATTTCCAGTCCCCAATCCTGTTTTTCATTGAAGAAGTAGCCAAAACGATAGTTATACTGGGGGATGGTGAGCGCCTTGGAGAACACTTCATTGTCCCATCCTTTGTGATCGGAAGCCAGCACATTGAGGAAAGTAAAGTTGTTGTTTAAGGCTGGCTGAGAAACATGGATGTCGCTGTGTGTGTACCATTCGCCGTTGTACCCCCATGAAAAATAAAAACTGCCGTTCTTCACGATTTTTTTCTTTTTTTCAGGCTTAACTTCTGTTTGAGCAAAGACTGTTGAAACAGCCAGCAGGGCGCAAAGAACAAGTATGGATTTTTTCACCGGTAAAAAGATTTAGGAATTTTATTTTGAATTTCGGGGCAAATATAAGCTTAATATCGATTGGAGAAATCAATGCCATCTGTCAGACCGGTGTAACCGCCCGAATTTCACTTCTTTCTGTGGCCTTCCCAGATCTGGCCGGCATCATTTTTACCGCAAATTCCGCAATATTCGGCCTCATTGTAAGTGTTTCCGCACCACTTGCATCCCTTCGGGTTTGCCATTGACCAGGCCATTGTAATCAGAAAACCCAGAAAAGGAGAAAGAAGAAGACAAAACAAAAAAGATCCGGCAAAGCCCAGGCGCCTTGTCCTGCCCAGGTTGTGTGCCACAAGCCAGCCTATCAATACGTATGCAAACAAAATCAGAATTCTATTCATTGAGAAAAAGATCAATCCGTCGAATTTTCAGAGATTGCATCGGTCTGTTCAAAAGTAAACAATTAACAAATACCTTTGCGGGAATTAGAACAGAACCGATGAATTGAGTCACGCCCTGTTCCGTTTTTGAAAGACGGGGACTCGACTAAAGGATCAACACATAAAATACCGGTAGCCAGTCGAAACAATAAAAATAATTTTGGCATGGCACGTGGCCATTGAAAAAACAAACTGTATGCAAATGAAAAGAAAAACGAATCTTTATTCCTGTACCGCACTATTTATCATTTGTCTTTTAGCTTCCTGTGCCCCGATTGTGTATGACGGTTTCTGGCAAAACAGCGCTGTTAAAGCGGACGGCAATCCGAAGGAATGGTCAAAACCGCTTAAACACTATGATGCAAACACCAAACTTCAATATACCTTTTCGAATGATTTGCAAAACCTGTATGTATGCATACGCGCAACGGACGAACGCACACAACAAAAACTGCTTCGCGGCGGATTGCAGGTATGGATCGACACGGCAGCAAAAAGCAAAGAACGTGCAGGCATAACATTTCCAATGCCCGAGATTGAAGCCAAAACTGACGCAAGAAATGAAGGAGGCTCTGACAATCAATCCAAACACAACCCGGATGAATACCATCCGAAAAAAAAATTCCGCAGCGATCGTACCGAAATGGAGGTCACCGGATTCAAAGCCCCCATCAGCGGGATACTTCCTCTTCAGAATATTTATGGAATTGCAGTCAATATCGGAATGGATAGTGTCGACATACTCACTTACGAAGCCATCATCCCTTTCCGTACTTTTTATAAAGATTCTCTGTCACTTTCCGACAGCATAAAAACAATCAGCATCAAAATTCTCCTGCCGGGCATTCAGAAATCGAAGAAAGGCGGAGGTGCCGCTGACCCCGGCAATGATGCTTCCCAGACAATG
>PLXK01000213.1 GCA_003151415.1 Bacteroidota bacterium | reverse complement strand
TGATCGACCGCAAGGAAGGCAAGCACTTCATCGGCCGCACCGAGCAGGATTCGCCCGAAGTGGACAACGAGGTGCTTGTGGATGCAAAAAAAGATTTTGTCCGCATTGGCGATTTCGAAAATATTCGGGTCAATACCAGCGAGGAATTTGATCTGCTGGGAGAAGTGGTGCGCTAGGCAGATTGGGTGAAAATGAGGTCGTTATCATGAATTTTCTTCCGATTTAACGAGAGGAATGCCCCTTTTAAGGGAAGAAACCTTTGTCTCGGTCTAATTTGTTTGAGAATGTGCTGCTCAATGGTTAATTTCGAAATTCATTAATTGTTTACAGAATGGGAGGATTTGCAATTACGGGAACTGATTTGTATCCGACCATCATCTTCAATCCCCGCGAAAACATTTTTCACATTCACGGCATCTCAACACCCGAAAGTGGAAAGGACTTTTATCAGCCCGTCATCACCTGGCTCGAAGCTTATTCGATCCTTCCAAACAAAGAAACAGATCTTCACATCGATCTGGAGTATTTCAATCTGAGTTCTTCGAAGGCTCTTTTGTTTATCTTCTATATGCTCAACGAAATGCATGCTGCAGGCCACAAGGTAAAGGTTACCTGGTGTTACCGCGATGCCTATATCCTCAGTGCAGGCCGTGATTATGCCTTTATGGTTAAAATTCCTTTTGAATTCAGAAAGGTCAGTTCCAAAGAACACACTCCCCAGGAATTGAACGCCTGATAGACCCAAGTATTTTTTCCTTATTTTTATCCCTCATTTTTAATAGTTTCCGCGAATGAATCGAGCAAAAAAATGCCTGACTATTGCCTTTTGCAGCAGTATACTTTCCCTGTTCAGTATTTCCGAGTTGCATGCAGATGAGGGTCTTTGGCTCCCCCTGTTGCTCGAGCAGCTCAATCAAAGCGATATGCAGATGAAGGGCTTCCGGCTCAGCGCCGAAGACATCTACAGCGTCAACCACACCAGCATGAAAGATGCCGTTGTTCAGTTTGGCGGAGGCTGTACCGCCGAAATCGTTTCAAACCAGGGTTTGCTGCTGACCAACCACCACTGCGGGTTTAGCCAGATTCAAAGCCACAGTTCGCTCGATCACGATTATCTGACAGATGGCTTTTGGGCCAAAAGTCAATCCGAAGAACTGGTCTGTCCCGGTCTGACCGTTACCTTCATCGTCCGCATGGAGGACGTGACCGAAAAGGTTCTGAAAAATGTGAGTCCGGGCATGAGCGAATCTTCGCGAGATTCGGTTATCCGCAAAGCCGGTGCCGCGCTGGGCAAGGAGGCCATCAAAGGAACGCTTTACGAGGCTTTTCTGAGACCCTTCTACAACGGCAACACCTATTACCTGTTCATTACCGAAACGTTTAAAGATGTGCGTCTGGTTGGCGCCCCGCCTTCATCCATCGGTAAATTCGGTGCCGATGCCGACAACTGGGTATGGCCAAGACATACCGGCGATTTTTCGATGTTCCGTATTTATGCCAACAAGAAAAATGATCCTGCAGAATATGCAGCAGACAATGTTCCTTATACACCCAAGTACTTCTTTCCGGTTTCGCTCAAAGGAGAGAAGGAAGGGGATTTTACGATGGTCTATGGTTTTCCGGGCCGCACCATGGAATACCTCAGTTCGGATGCCATCAATCTGATCCAGAATGTTTCGGATCCGGCAAAAGTGAACATCCGCGATGTGCGCCTGTCCATTATGGATAAAGACATGCATGAGAGCAACATGGTCAGGATACAGTATGCATCCAAACAAAGCAATGTGGCCAATGCCTGGAAAAAATGGGCGGGAGAGATGTACGGTTTGAAACGCAACAATGCCATTGCACACAAAAAAGAGTACGAAAAAGAATTTCAGAAAAGGGTAGACCAGGATCCGGCGAGATTCAAGACCTATGCCACCGTGCTTTCCAGACTCACCGCCGCATACGACAGCATGAAATACATCCAGCTTAATTTTGATTATTTCAATGAGGTGGCCGGAGGAATAGAGGCGATTAAATATGCAGCCGGTTTTGAGCCGCTTGTCAAACTGTGCTCGGTTAAAACACCGGATGCTGCAGAGATTCAGAAACTGCAAAAAATGCACAGCGAAAACGCGGCCCCGTATTTCAAGGATTACAATGCCCCCACCGACGAGAAAATCTGCGCAGCTCTTTTGAAAATGTACTCTGACAACATTCCCAAAGATCAGCAGCCCCTGATATTCGGCAAGGTGGAAACAAAATACAAAGGCGATTTCAATGCCTATGCGAAAGAAATTTATGGCAAATCGATGTTTACATCCAAAGAAAAAATTACCGCCTTTCTCAAAAATTACAAAGCTTCCGATGTGAAAAAAATCCGGAAAGACCCGGTGTACATGATGATGCGAAGCCTGTACGATCTGTATTTCGGAAAGATATTTCCGGCCTATTCAAAACAAAACGACCGGCTGGCGGTGTTGAACCGTTTGTACATGAAAGCGCAGATGGAGGTGATGACCGAAAAGAAATACTACCCCGATGCCAATTCAACACTCCGGGTTGCCTACGGAAAAGTAGACACCTACAGCCCGCGCGATGGTGTTACCTACAACTGGTACACCACCCTCGACGGAATCATGCAAAAGGAAGACCCCGCCGTGGATGAATTTCATGTATCGCCAAAACTGAAGGAGCTTTGGGTGAAAAAGGATTACGGACAGTATGCCGATGCCAAAGGCGATCTGCATGTGGCCTTTATTGCCAACAACCATACCTCGGGCGGAAATTCAGGAAGCCCGGTAATCGACGCAAACGGAAACCTCATCGGCATCAATTTCGACCGCGACTGGGAAGGAACCATGAGCGACGAAGCTTTTGATCTTTCTTTTTGCAGAAATATTTCGGTGGATATACGCTACGTATTGTTTGTCGTTGATAAGTTTGCCGGTGCCGGTTACCTGGTGAGCGAAATGAAGCTTGTAAAATAAAAGGATACGTTGTTTTAAAGCAGTCCCTCGGCCATCATCAGCTTGGCTTTCAAAACGGCCGTTACCGTCAGGCTGTCGGTTACTTTTCCACTGAGAACCATTTGATACAGTTCTTCAAAGGGAAGTTTGCGCACTTCCAGTTGTTCCACATCTTCGGGCTCGGATTCTTCGAATTTCAAATCCTGAGCGACAAACAGGATACAGAATTCATCGCTGGCCGAATTGCTCAGATGCATTTCCTGAATCAGGGTCCATTTTCCGGCAACGATTCCGGTTTCTTCCTTCAATTCACGTTTGGCCGAATCAATGGGCGCCACATCCGGATCGCCTCCGCCTTCGGGTATTTCCCAGGTGTACTGGCCAATCGGATAGCGGTATTGACCAACCACCCAGGTATTGTATTCGGCGTCCAGAGGCAAAACACCAATGGCCAGATTTTTGAAATGAACAACCGAATAGATTCCCGGAGTCTCGGCAGGAGTGATCACATCGTGTTTGGTTACACTGATCCAGGCCGATTCATAAACCAGATCCGATTTTAATGTTTTCCAGGGATTGAGACCTTCTGTTGACATGTGTTTTTTTTCTGGATTATATTGATGCTTAGGCATTTTAAGGCTGATAGCTATCGGAGTTCATCCTTACAAGTGACTTAGCATCATATATGCCGAAGGGCATGATCCTTTTTTCATGCTCCTTCGGTATAAAAATACATTTTTAATTGTTAGGCGCTTCTGATTTTGATTTGAATTTTAGGTCCCGTAAAGATGATATGTCTGGTCATGAAAAGACGAATGCTTCGGTAAGCCATAAGCTGACTCTCTGCTTGCCGACACCAGTATTGTTATAAGAAAGAATAACCGCATCCGAAGAAAACGAGGGCGAATTGAACAATTGCGTGAGTGAATTGAACAATCGCGTGAGTGAATCTAACAATCGCGTGAGTGAATCGAACAATCGCGTGAGTGAATTGAACAATCGCGTGAATGAATTGAACAATTCAGCAGCGTTTTCGTTAGTTAAGGGGTTTTGTGATATTATTTTATTGATTATCAATACATTGCGCTTAAAATGGGAGAGTGGTCTTTACTGGTTGAATTAACAATATTTACATTTTCCCAACCTCGGTACGGCCATAAGTTGCTCAATCAATTCGGTATTACTCATACCTTTGGCGCCTATGGCAATTTCTCAGACGCATTTCAAGCTCAATGACATAAAAGGTTTTTCGGCATTGCTGAAAACGTATCTTTCAGAAGATCCCGCTTTTCGTTCTTTGTATGGATCATCTCCTTCACGGGAAGGATTGAAAGAAATGCTGGGAAAAGTCAGGTTCTCCCAGGCCGACCGGAATCTTCTTGCCGAGGTGCTTGCCCAACAATATACTGCTGCGGGTATCGTTCCCACAGAAAAGACCGGTTTGCATATTCAGAATTTAAGGAAAGAAAATACCTATACCGTGTGTACGGGTCATCAGCTGTGTTTGTTTACAGGTCCCCTGTATTTTATTTACAAAATAATTTCAGTCATCAATCTGGCCGAAGCGTTGCAGAAAGAACATCCCGGTTCGCAATTTGTTCCGGTGTACTGGATGGCTTCAGAAGATCATGATTTTGAAGAACTCAATCACTTCCAGCTTTTTGGAAAGACCATAACCTGGAGCCGGGAAGAGGCTCAGATTCCCGAAGGCGGATCGATACCTGCCGGAAAGCTTTCCACCGGAACATTGAAAAGGATGATTGCCGAACTCGAAACGGTTTTGGGCAATTCAGAACATGCCTTGAAACTCAGTACACTCATCAAAGAAGCCTATCTGGGTTGCAGCAACCTCTCGGATGCCACACGCTGTTTTGTCAATGCCTTGCTTGGCGATTACGGTTTGGTAATTCTGGATGCCAATGATGTGCGGTTAAAGACAAGATTCAGTGCCGTGATGATGGATGAACTGATACACACCCCGAATATTTCGCTCGTGATGGAGAATAAAACGAAGCTGGAAAAAGCAGGTTTCGCCGGGCAGGTGAATCCCAGGGAAATCAATCTCTTTTACATGACAGATACCCTGCGCGCCAGAATAGAGAAGGTGCCGGGAGAGGATATTTACAAGATCGTAAACACAACGCTTGTTTTCAGTTCTGCAAATCTGATGGAAGAACTGAAAAATCATCCCGAACGGTTCAGTCCCAATGTGGTTCTTCGCCCTTTGTACCAGCAAATGATTCTTCCCAATGTGGCCTATGTCGGAGGTCCCGGAGAGCTTGCGTACTGGCTCGAATACAAAAAGATGTTTGATCATCACGCTTGCCTGTTTCCGGTTTTGATGCCGCGTAATTTTGCCTTGTGGATAGATGCGGCTTCGGTGTTGAAAATGAAAAAACTGAATCAGGATGTGGCAACACTTTCGGGCGATCTGGCCGTTTTGGAAAAGGCCTATGTGAGTTCGAACAGTTCTGTAGAACTGAATCTGGCTGAGGAATCGAAAAAGCTTTCTGATTTGTATACCGAAATTGCCGGTAAAGCCGGTTTAATCGATCCTACACTGAAGGCCCTGACAGAAGCCGAGCTGGCCAAGTCGCTCAATGCCTTGAAAAACCTAGAAGGTAAAATGACCCGGGCAGAGAAACAAAAACACGAAACCGCATTGAATCAATTGCGTGCCCTGAAAGAAAAATTTTACCCGGGCGGTAATCTTCAGGAACGCGTGGACAATTTCATTCCATTCTATCTCAAAAACGGAAACGCATTTATTGAAACCCTGAAAAGCGGGCTCGACCCTTTTGATTTCAGGATGAATGTTTTTTCGGAAGAGTAAGTCCTTTCTCTTCAATCATATCACAAAACAATCATTTGTCTCCTGTAGCCAGATAGGAGAATTTCCCTTTTAAAGCAATAAAGCGTTGTTCCATGAAACGATAGGAGCAGGCACTTATGGCTATGGATACGAACAGGGCCGTGACTACCTCCGAGAGGTAAACAAGGGTAGAGGGGGGGCCATGCCGCAGTCCTGCATACTGAAAAACGAGCAGAGTGATGACAATGGCCAGGGAATGGTAACAATACAATCCGTAAGATATTTTTCCCAGCCTTGAAATGAATTTCAGGTTCCCTATTTTGTAAAAGGAGTTTTCTGCGAAATTCTGTTCCAGAATGATAAACGCAAAGAATACCGAAAGTACGAGTGCTTCGAAAGGCATGAAAACATGAACGAATTTATCGTTGAAGTAATGAAAATATTTCCGCAGCAGGATGAATCCCACCCCGGCGACATAAGCAAGAAGGATGTGGTTTTTTCTGATTTTTCCGAAGAATGAAACAAATGCCGGCCGAAAAAATGTGAAATAAGCGGCAAGTGATCCAATGGCCAGATCAGAAACCACCGACCAGGTGGAGTAGGAGAGGGCCGCGTAGTTGTTGTAATTGACAAAACGGTAAACAAACGAAAGCAGGATGATTGTCCCGATGATTTTGGTGATGTGATTTTTGAACAGTTGGATGAGCACCGGCCAGACCAGATAAAATTGCTCTTCCACAGAAACCGACCAGAGGATGACAACCACCAGGCTTTTCACGCCCGTAAAAACAAGATCGAAATTGGCTCCGAAACAAATGTACCAGGGCAGGGTGGACATGGGGATATCAATGCTGAAAGGAATTGTGCTTTTGATGGCCGTTACAAAAGCCAGATTGGGAACAAGCATGAAACCGATTGCTACAACAACGAAATAAACCGGCCATATCCGCAATATCCTTCTGAGATAGAATCGCTTGATATCGACCTTTCCAATGAATTCCTGTTCCTTAAATAAAAGATAGGTTATCAGGAACCCACTGAGAACAAAGAAAAAGTTAACACCCAGGTCGCCGTTTGAAAGTATGTAATAAAGAGAACGGTTGACGATCGGGTTGGGGTGGATATACCCCATCAGATGCAGACTGTGGGCAATAAACACCGAAAAAAAAGCACAAAAACGCAGTCCATCGAGGTTAGGAAAATGAATTTTCACTTTTTGCATGCCGTAATTTGTTGGGTTTCCTTGTGGATAGGGGATAAAATTAATCTAAATAATTAAACTGATTCAAGGAATTTCAGAGCGGGATTTGCCCAAAGTCCGAAATTGGGGTCCGAGAAATGAACCGATGCCCTGCTTTCTTTTATTTTCAGGGTCTGCAGGGGCTTACGAAAACCAATAATTTCAATTTATTCTTCCTCCAATTGAAACTTCCCTCGCCTTTTTTCGTAAATAATGAACCAGAACCTCTCAAAAAAACCATTATACAAAAAGCGCATCTGTTTCGGGCATAAATTTCGCAGGATTGTTGAGGATTTGAATTCAGCGTGGATAAGAGAGCATTCCCAAATTTCATACCATGAACAAGCCAGGACTTCTTATAGTTGCCATCGTTCTGTTGCATGCCGGCGGAACCTTTGCACAAACCGACGGGCTTCTTTTTATGCAGGCCCACAATGCCGCGCTGAAGGGCGACAGGAAAGTGGCCATCCCCCTTTTCACAAAAATCATCGAACACGACCCCAAATGCGAAAAGGCCTGGCGCGATCGCGGTTCCTGTTATCTGGATCTGGGAAAATTCAAGGAAGCCCTTTCCGATTACAACATGGCTGTTCAGCTGGATTCTGCCGACGAGCTGGTTTATGAAAACAGGGGTATTCTGTATTCTCTGAAGAAAAGAAATGCCGAAGCGCTTGCCGATTTTCAAAAGGCCATCCAATTGGATTCGGGCTGCATATCGGCTTATTGCAGTTGCGGTTCGATGCTCAATGAAATGAAGCGGTTTGATGAAGCAGAAAGTTTTTTCCGGCTCGCTGTACGCTTTGCATCAGGAAAAGACAAAGCCAATTGTTATTGCAATCTGGGTTTTACATCCCTTTTAAAAGGAAATTATGAAAAGGCTGTGGATCATCTGAGCGAGGCCATCAGCCTGAATCCCAATCNNTGGAAAATTACCAGGCCTACGAAGAAGATATTGTCAAGCAGCGGGAACTGAGCAAAAAGATCGCCAAAAAATGAATTTCCCTTCTCTTATGAGCTGATACATAGACCGTTGAATATGTCCTTGTCCTGGCTTATCCATACCCCCCCCCTCCCCCTCCCGCATAAAGAAGATATTGAAATACTTTCGATTAACTGATATTTTTCATAGCTTAGCCCTCGTATTTCTCCTTTGATCAGGTTAGTCAGCGGGAGAAGTCGACACCCCAAACGTTTCTCTATGTTGAAAAGGCTAAGATCTTTCTTATCTCTTGCAGCCCTATTGCTGTGTTTTGGACAACAGGGCTTTTCGCAAAATGACAGCCTTCTTTTCATTCAGGGCCACAAGGCAGCCTTGAAAGGCAATTTTCATGTTGCACTCCACAATTTTGATAAGATCATTGCCCACAAACCCAAAAGCGAAAATGCCTGGCGCGATCGCGGATCGTGTTACATGGATATGGGGAAATACGACCAGGCCCTTGTTGATTACAACACCGCCATTCAGCTGGACTCCAATGATGCCCTGGCTTTTGAAAACAGAGGCATACTGTATACGCTGATGAAAATGCAGACCGAAGCACTGACGGACTTCAAAAAGGTTATCCAGCTGGATTCGTGCTGCACTTCTGCCTATTGCAGTTATGGTTCGGTGATGAACGGGATGAAAAAATACGATGAAGCGTTGACGTACTTTGCAAAAGCGGCTCAGCTTGCCGCTGCCAGCGATAGGGCCAATTGCTATTGTGAGATGGGGCACACTTACCTCCTGAAAGGAAGTTATAAAAAAGCGGTGCATCATCTTAGTCTGGCCATCACCATCGACCCAAAATTTGCAGACGCATACAAATACCGGGCAGAGGCGCACAAGGAACTTCAAAACATGTTGGCATACAAAGAGGATACCGACAAATACATCAAACTCAGCAAGAAGAGCAAGAAGTAAATCAGGCAAACCGCGTTTCGCCCAATTTCTATTCGCAACTCCGTACCCTCTTTTTCTCATTAAATCTTTCGCTCTCTTTCTCCGCCCTGTTTCTTTTTAAAGCTCTCTTTCTCTTTAAAGCTTCAATACCTTTTTAACTATATTTGCGCAGCATTGCAACTATGTATAAGGTATTCCTCAAACCTGTATTTTTTCTTTTCCAGCCCGAGACCATACATCATTTTGTATTTAAAACAATTCATTACCTGTTCAAAATTCCGGGTCTGGCTCAAATCATTGAGAGGATTTATAGTGTCAATGACAAGGCTTTGGAAAGGAAATTGTTCGGACTCACATTCAAAAATCCTGTCGGTCTGGCTGCCGGTTTTGATAAGGATGCCAGGCTGTTTGACGAACTGGGGTGTTTTGGTTTTGGGCATATTGAAATCGGCACCCTGACACCCAAAGCCCAGCCGGGAAATGAAAAGCCCAGAATGTTCAGGCTTGTGAAGGATGAAGCCCTGATCAACAGGATGGGGTTCAATAACGAAGGAGCGGCAGCGGCGGCACAAAGACTCAGGAAAAAAAAATCAAATGTTCTGATCGGAGGCAACATCGGGAAAAACAAGTTGACTTCCAATGAACAGGCTGTAAATGATTATGAGCAGTGTTTTGAAATGCTCTTTCAGGAAGTGGATTATTTTGTGGTCAATGTCAGTTCGCCCAATACCCCGGGTTTGCGTGAATTGCAGGAGAAAGAACCTCTGAAAGCTTTGCTTGCCCGGATGAAAGAACTGAATGCGGTAAAACCCAATCCCAAACCGATCTTACTCAAGATTGCCCCCGATCTGAGCAATGAACAGCTGGATGATATCATTGAGATTGTGAAAAGCACAAAAATAGACGGGGTGATTGCAACGAACACGACTATTGACAGAAGCACATTGAATTATTCAAAACCCGAAGCCGAAAAGGCCGGTGCCGGCGGACTGAGCGGAAAACCGCTGAAAAAACGGAGTACGGAGGTGATCCGTTATCTTTGCACGCGTTCGCAGAATGCTTTTCCTGTGATTGGCGTGGGTGGTATTTATACGGCCGAAGATGCCATTGAAAAACTGGAAGCCGGAGCAAGTCTTTTGCAGGTATACACCGGATTTATTTATGAAGGACCAGCCATTGTTAAACGAATCAATAAAGCCCTGTTGAAGAGAATAAAAAAAGACAACCTATGAAATTGATTGAATGTCCAAGGGATGCCATGCAAGGCATCCACGAGTTTATCCCTACTGAAAAAAAGATTGCTTACGTCAATGCCATTCTCAAGGCAGGTTTTGACACGGTTGATTTCGGGAGTTTTGTTTCTCCCAAAACAATTCCTCAGATGCGCGATACGGCCGACGTGCTCGAAGGCCTGGATCTGGCAGCCAGCAATTCCAAGCTCCTGGCCATCATTGCCAATCTGCGGGGTGCCGAAGAAGCCTGCGTTTTTGAAGAAATTTCCTGTCTGGGTTTTCCCTTCTCCATTTCAGAAACATTTCAAAAAAGAAATACCAACGCAAGCATTTCCGAATCCCTTGTGCGGGTAGAAGAAATTCAGCGCAAATGCCGAAAACATAAAAAGGAACTGGTGGTTTATCTTTCCATGGCTTTTGGAAACCCGTATGGGGAAGAATGGAGCCCCGAGATAGCCATCCGATGGACAAGTCGTCTTGCTGAAATGGGAGTTAAATTTATAGCCCTGTCGGATACCACGGGCGTCTCCAATCCCGAGAATATCACCTTGCTCTTCAAGGACCTGATTCCCGAATTTCCAAAAGTGGAATTCGGCGCCCATCTGCATACAACACCCGATACCTGGAAAGAAAAGATTGATGCAGCCTGGAAAAGCGGCTGTCTCAGGTTTGATTCGGCCATCAAAGGTCTAGGCGGTTGCCCCATGGCCAGTGATAAGCTGACCGGAAATATGCCTACAGAAAATATTCTGGCTTTCATGGCCGAGAAGAAAATTGGCACCGGAGTCAATATGGCCGCATTTAAAGAAGCTTTGGAACTGGCGGCTCATACATTTCCCAAAGAGTAAATCCGGTTTCAGATAATCCGGATCGGTATCCGGCAAAAAAAATCCTCTCCGGTTTAAAACCAAAGAGGATGAATATGCGGACCGGGCTTCTATTATTTACCCAAATCGTCAAAACTTACATCCGAATAGGATGGAGCACCGTTTGTTACAGCTTCTGCATGAACGGCATGTTCATGGTGTTGAGGGGTGCTTATGGCCGGAGCAATAGACTTGATATGCGCAACGGCTTCAGTTAATCCTTCAGCAAACTTTTCAAAGTCTTCTTTATAAAGAAACAACTTGTGTTTTTCATAAAAAAACTTGCCGTCATCACCAAAACGCTTTTTGCTTTCAGTAATGGTCAGGTAATAGTCATTACCTTTTGTGGCTTTCACGTCGAAGAAGTAAGTTCTCTTACCTGCACGAACTGACTTAGAAAAGATTTCCTCTTTGTTGTGCTCTCCGTTTTTTTCGGTTCCTTCTTCCATCGTTTTTTGTTTTTGTTTTTTGTGACTCATAACAAATGTATTAAATAATTCAGAAAAACAAACAAATAAACCAGAGATTTTATGGATAGAATGGCAAAAAACAACTCTAAAGGGGGTTAAATTGGCGATCAGTGCGCTTTCGGCTCGCCGGAAACAAGCAAACAGAAGTCCGGCCATATTTTTGCAGAAGCCATGTTAGGCTTTGATTATGAGTTGTTTGTGGATTGAAGCAGGACAAAAGAGCGGGACGCTTACTTTTCATTGTCCTTTTCAAGCAGTTGTTGCTTGTACATACTTGCGTAGATGCCATTCTGGAATAGAAGGCTTTCATGGTTTCCTTTTTCTGCCACAACCCCTTTGTCCAGAACAAGGATTTGATCGCATTGTTTTACCGAGCTGATGCGGTGGCTGATGATGAGCGTGGTTCTGGCTGACATGACCGAATCGAGATTTCGCAGAATTTCTTCTTCCGTTTCCGTATCAATTGCCGACAGACAATCATCCAAAATCAGGATAGAAGGAGACTTGATGATTGCCCTGGCCATGGAAATGCGTTGCTTTTGTCCGCCCGAAAGATTAATGCCCCTTTCCCCGAGCAGGGTTTCATATCCGCCGGGGAATTCCATGATCCCTTCATGGATGGCCGCAATTTTGGCTGCCTTGATCACTTCTTCCTGGCCGGCTTTTTCGCTGCTCTCGCCAAAGAGGATGTTATTGGAGATGGTATCCGAAAACAAAAAGACTTCTTGCGGAACATAACCCGTATTTCCGCGCAAGGTTTCAAGTCTGAGCGTTTTTATATTGTGGTCATCAAGCAGAACCGCCCCCTGGGTGGTGTCATAAAGCCGGGAGATTAATCCGGCAATGCTTGATTTCCCTGCGCCTGTGCGGCCCACTATGGCAAGCGATTTTCCGGCATTCAGCACAAAGGAGACATTTTTTAAAGCCTGCTGACCGGAATCGGCATAGGTAAGACTCACGTTTTGAAATTCAATTTTGCCTTTGATATCAGTCAGTTGCGAGGTTCCGCCCTGTATGGCCGGCTTTGTCTGCAGGAATTCATTGATGCGTTCCTGCGAAGCAGCCGCTCTTTGCACAAGCGAGGTGACCCAGCCCAGCGAAGCAATCGGCCAGATCAGTCCGTTGATGAACATAAGGAGCGTGATGATCTCCCCCAGGCTGATCTCAGAATGGATGTAGGCCATGCCTCCGAAATAAATGGCCAGTATATTACACATGCCCACCATCAAAAGAACCAGGGGCTGGAAAGCACCTTCGGTTTTAACCAGCCTGAGATAGAGCGAACGGTAGTTTTGTGTTTCGTGCCCGAATTGCTCATTGATCTTTTCTTCGCGGGCAAAGGCTTTCATGACCCGGATACCCGAAAATGTTTCCTGGGTAAATGTGGCTATTTTGGAAAGGGCGCGCTGGACTTCGGTGCTGCGTCTGTTGATCAGGCTGCTGACATACCAGATTGAAATCACGATCACCGGCATGGGCGAGAGGATGATGAGGGTAAGCCGGATGCTGATGTGAAACATGAAAGGAATGGTGAAAAAGAAGGATCCTGCCGTATTGATCACATACATCATGGCCGGACCGGTATACATACGAACCCGGCTCACATCTTCGCTGATGCGGTTCATTAAATCTCCCGTATTGTTTCGTTTGTAGAAGTCCTGGTCGAGTTGCTCGTAGTGCCTGTAAATTTCGTTTTTTGAGTCGTACTCAATCAGCCGCGACATGACAATGATCATCTGCCGCATGAAGAACATGAAAATGGCCTGAAGCAGGACAAGCCCCAGGATGAGCAAGGCAAAAACAAGAAGTTCGCGGTTAACCGAAGAGGAAAAGGGGATTCCCTGTTTCATCAGGCCTTTGACATAGTCTGTCCCTTTTCCCACATAAAGCTTTGCCTCGGCTCCGAAATAATTGTTTACAGCCACAAAGACAAAGCCCAGGAGAAACCGGTACCGGTATTTCCAGAAATATTGATTGAGGTGTTTGAGCGATTTCAAGACAATAAAGGGGCTAAACAGGTCATATTAATCGACGGAGTATTTGCCGCTTCTTAGGGATTTTAAGGATTTTTCTCATCCTTAAAATGACTAAGAACGGTATATGCCGAAGGACATGATCCTTATTCTCATGTTCCTTTGGTATATTTCGTTGGTTTGAAAAAAACAGCTACTTTTGCCCCGTTCAAGAAAAGCCATTCTAACAGGCCCCAAACTTAGCCAATATCAACCATTCCCGGAAATTAATTGCCGGTTAACAAACTGTTTGACTTTCAAAATAAGAAGCGGATTTTGGAAAAGGGATGAAGAGGGAAACAGTTTTATCAGAAGCAATCAGATTGGCTCTTATCTATTGCCAAAAGCATAAACAAACAGAGTAATAACCGGACATGTTAACCAGTTTCTAAAACGAACCCCAATGATCACAGTAAAAGACATCAAACAAAGCGGCCTTACCGATAAACTTGTACTGGGTTATATGTCGGCTTTTGACCACGAGCAGGTCGTATTTTGCAACGACAATGCCACAGGACTCAAAGCTATTATCGCCATTCACAATACCGTGCTGGGTCCTGCTCTTGGCGGAACCCGGATGTGGTCCTACAAGTCGGAAGCAGAAGCTCTCAATGACGTATTGAGACTCTCCCGCGGAATGAGTTTTAAATCCTCCTGCGCAGGTATTAATCTTGGCGGGGGAAAAGCCGTGATCATTGGCGATTCAAAAACACAGAAAAATGAGGCCCTGCTTCGCCGCTTCGGAAAATTTGTGGACAGCCTCGCCGGAAAATACATCACTGCCGAGGACGTCGGCATGGGGACACGCGACATGGAATACATTCACATGGAAACGGATTTTGTCAGCGGTCTGCCCGAGGCCATGGGCGGAAGCGGAGATCCTTCGCCGGTTACCGCCTATGGTGTATTTCTGGGCATGAAAGCAGCGGCAAAAGAAAAATGGGGAAGCGACAGCCTTTCCGGAAAAAAGGTAGCCGTTCAGGGTGTTGGTCATGTGGGAGAAAACCTGGTGAGGCAACTGGTCAAGGAAGGCTGCAAAGTAACCATCTGCGATATCAATGAAGAAAAAGTAAAACAGCTTGCCGCCGAACTTAAAGTCACAGCCGTCGGACTCGATGCCATTTACGATGTGGATATGGATATTTATGCTCCCTGCGCTTTGGGGGCAACGGTCAATGACGACAGCCTGAGCCGTCTGAAATGTTCGGTGATTTGCGGAGCAGCAAACAACCAGCTTGCAGATGAAACCATTCACGGAGTGGAAGTGATTAAAAAAGGAATACTTTACGCACCTGATTTTGTCGTGAATGCAGGTGGCATCATCAACGTTTATTATGAACTTGAAGGATACAACAGGGAACGGGCTCTGGCCCATGCCGAAAACATTTACAGCACCACTCTCGAGATTTTCAGAATTGCCAAAGCCGAAAATCTGCCGACTTATGCCGCTGCAAACCGAATCGCTGAAAAACGCATTCAGGATATCGGCAAGGTTAAACTGTCTTTTTAAACTTCTTTTTTATTCATTAATCTTCGACACTTCAATACCCCAACACGTCAACACATAAATAAACCGTTCTTTCTATGCTTAACAGAAGATATCTGAGGATTAAAGTGATGCAGGGCCTGTATATTCATTTCCAATCGCACAACCACGATGTACCCCTGGGAGAGAGAGAGCTGATGAGGAGCATTGACAGAATTTATGATCTTTACCTTTTGTTGATGCAGTTTCTGATCGAGCTCCGCGCCGTGGCTTCGAATTCTGCAGATGACGGAAAGAACAAAAGACTTCCTTCAAAGGAAGATCTGGAACCCAATCTTCGTTTCATTCAAAATCCCGTTCTGCTGCTTTTGGAAGAAAGTGTTTCATTGGCAAACGGCATCCGTCAGCGCAAACTGAACTGGGGCGGTGAAATGGAGATCCTGCGACGTACATTTGTCGCTTTGCGGGCGAGTGAGGAATACCAGGAATACATGAGTGCAGAAACCCTCTCGTTCGAGGCAGAGCGTGAATTTATTGTGCATGTTTTCAAAAAATATGTTGCCGATTCCGAACAACTGGAAACCTATATCGAAGAACAAAGTTTGTACTGGCCCAACGACATGAATATGGCCGTTGCCCCCATGATCATCAAAACCCTGGAGTCTCTCCAGCCCGATTCGGATAAAAACTTCCCCCTGCTGCCGCTGTTCAAGGATGCCGTTGAAGACCGAGACTTTGTCGTGGATCTGTACAGGAAGACCATCATTCACGATAAGGACTGCGAGCAGATGATCGGAGAGAAAACCAGAAACTGGGAAGTGGAACGAATTGCGATGATGGATGTCCTGTTGATGAAGATGGCGATCACCGAAGTGATGCATTTTCAAAGCATCCCGATTAAAGTGAGCCTGAACGAGTATATCGAAATATCCAAATTGTACAGCACTCCCAAAAGCAAAGTGTTTATCAACGGGGTGCTCGATAAACTGGTCATCGATCTGAAAGAAAAACAACTGATTCAAAAAACAGGACGGGGACTCATCGAATAGATTGGTACTTTACACAAACTTCAGCTTAAAAATGTGGGATAAAACAATAACTTTGAACAAAAATATTTGACATGAAACGCGTTATCTATTCTGTTTTTTTTCTCGCCCTGCTGACTGGCCTGGGTGCCTGTCAGACCAAAGGCAACCACGACGGGAAAATCGATTCAAACGATGTGAACATTCCGGCTACGGCCAACGGGAAAGCCCCGGATGGAAAGGAGCCGGTTATGACATTCGATACCGAGCTGCATGATTTCGGAAAAATCACGCAGGGACAAAGGGTAAAGTATGCCTTTAAATTTAAAAACACCGGACTCTCCGAACTCATTATTTCCGATGCCCGGGGAAGCTGCGGATGCACCGTTCCGAACTGGCCCAATAAACCGGTTGCGCCCGGTGAAGAAGCCATCATTGGGGTGGAATTCAACAGCGAAGGCAAGCACGGCATGAATGAAAAGACAGTGACCATTTTATCCAATGCCAAACCCCAGACCAAAGTCATCACCATCCGCGCCCAGGTGATGGACCCGGATGCCAAGTAAAAGACATAAAAAAAGAAGACTTTATATAATTTCAATTTAACCCTAAACCCTGAATACTATTATGCAAGCAATTATTTTACAAGCACCTGCAGCCGGCGGTAGCCCGGCGTATATGCAATTCGTCATGATTGGTCTTATTTTTGTTGTGTTTTATTTTTTCATGATCCGTCCTCAGATGAAAAAAGCCAAGGAAGCTAAAAAATACATGGCTACACTTGAGAAAGGAAGCAAGATTGTAACAATTGGCGGGATTCACGGCAAAATCGTGGAAGTTCAGGACACCACATTCATCATTGAAGTGGAAGGTGGTAACCGCCTGAAGATTCAGAAAACAGCTGTTTCCATGGATGCGACAAACACCCTGGGACAGACAAGCTAAAGACTTTTAAAATACAGCGAGATACCTGGCATGCATTTCCTTTGAGAAATGCCATGTCAGGTATCTTTTACAGTTTGATATCCTGTGGCTTAATCACCAATAATCTCTCCCCTTGAAGGACGAACAGATCATCAAAGCCCGCAGTAACGACCTCTCTTCAAACAAGCAGAAGTTTAACCGCAAAGCAACTGTCTTTACTGTTTGTCTGCTTATTGCCGCATTTTTCTGGGTCATCACCACCTTGTCCATGCAGTTTTCGGCTTCGCTTAAGTTTCCGGTCAAATATGTGAATCTGCCCAAGGATAAGGTGATTTCAAACAACCTGCCCGATTCCCTGGAGATAGATCTGAGGGGGAGCGGTTTTGACATTATCCGCAACCGGCTCAAACAGCACATCGATGCGGTCATCTTGGATGCTTCGTCTTACAAACCGCATAAGGGAAGTGATTATTACTACATTACCACCAATACAAAACATGAAAACATTTCGCGGCAGATCGGAGCCGAATTTAAAATAATCAACATTATTCCCGACACGATTTTTCTGAATTTCAGCAGGAAGGTCAGCAAAGTGGTTCCTGTCACGGCTAAGGTGAATCTGACTTTTCAAAAGGAGTACCAGTTGAGCGACAGCATTGTCATTTTTCCCAAGGAAATACGGATTTCGGGTTCGCCGGCCCTGGTGGACAAAGTTACTTCCCTGCGTACCGAGAACATCAATCTGGCCCTGCTCGACAAATCCGTGAAGCTACGCAAGGCGCTGCTTGTCAATGCAGAACTCAAACAACTTGAATTTTCCGTCGATTCGGTCAGCATTAAGATTCCGGTTGCAAAATTTACAGAGGGCCTGGCTGAGATTCCTCTTGAACTTACCAATATTCCCCCGGGTACTTCGCTCAAGATATTTCCCGATAAAATAAAGGTGACCTACCTGGTTGCTTTCGACAGTTTTGAAAAGATCAGGCCAGAGATGTTTCGTGCCGTGGTTGATTATTCGAAACTGGAGGCCGGAAGCTCGAAGATCAGGGTAGAGCTTGTGAAATCACCCAAAAATGTGCGTGCGGTTTCATGGAGTCCCGAAAGCGTGGAGTATATCATCCGGAAATAAATTCGGATTTTTTCATCTTCCGTCCGTCAAGTTTAAGTGCCGTGCGGACTTACTTCATTCCGAATACCTTCATCCAAACCGCAAAAGCCATAAATTTAAAAACCCTCCCGTTTTCAGGCTTGCCTTCAATGTCAAAAAAGGAATCGAAATCACGTGTCAGATTATCGAGTTTCATATAAGGTCTGAGGGCATCTGTGAAATAGGGCCGCATGTCTTCTTTCATTTCATTTATCCACTTGTTGTTGGGAGTTGCATAACCCATCTTGTCAGTCCGCTTCATCACGGCATCGGGAATGTAGTTCTTCACCGCCCCGCGCATGAGAAACTTGCTTGTTCCCTGATGGATTTTGTACGCACCCGGAATATTGAAAACGTATTCAATCAGGGGCAGGTCATCCGAAAAAGGAGTCCTCGATTCAACCGAATGCCACATGGAGCAGCGGTCCTCGCATTTGAGATATCCTTTGAGCCGGGTGTTGACAAATTCCTTTTTCAGAATGGCATTTAAGGAAGAAGGAAGTTTGTTCTCCTTTGTTTTCAAATTCGTTTTGTATTCGTCAACCAGGCCCGGATCCAGATAACTGATGTCCTGAAAATAGGATTTTGTAATTTTCATTTTCAGTGCAGAGGGCAAATTGTGCAGAGCCTTTATTTTGAGAAAATCTTTTCCAAGAGAAAGGATGTTTTTGGGAAAGGAATCGAAATCGCTGATTGCTCCGAAGGCTTTTCCGAATTTGAATTTACGGATCATGTCGCCCAGATACCAGGAATAGTAGGGAGCATATCCGGCAAACAATTCGTCACCTCCCTGTCCGTCGAGTACCACCTTGATTCCCGTATCTTTTACAAGTTTCATGAGTCTGAACTGGGCATAGGTGCTCGTGCTCCAGATTGGAGAATCCTGGCAGTAGATCAGTTGCTCCATGTCTTTGATGAGTTCCTGACGGGTAGGTCTGCTGGTGTTCCAGTTTGCGCCGCATTGATCGGCCACAAGCTCTGCCCAATGGCTTTCATCATATTCTTTTTCCGAAAAAGCCGAAGTAAACGTATTCAGTTTTGGCCCTGTACCGGCTTTGGTCAGATCCTGAACAATACCAACAATGGCTGAACTGTCAATGCCTCCGCTGAGACAGGATCCAACCGGGACATCCGAACGCAGCCGGATACGTACGGCTTCCCGGATGAGTTCGCCGGTATGTCTGGTGTATTCTTTCAGTTTGGAAGGATCAAGATTTTCGTACCGCTCATCGGCGGGAAGGGAATAATACGTCCATTTTTTAAATTGTCCGGTTTCGGCCGAGATGCTGAATGAACAGGATGGGAAGAGTTCAAGGATGTTTTGGAAGATACCCTGTTCCTCGTAATCGATTTCTCCGGAAATAAAATATTCGCCCAGCGCCTTTGTGTTGATTCCGCTTTTTACTCCCGGATGTTTCAGCAGGGCTTTTTGTTCTGAAGCGAAAATAAAAGATCCGGAATCGGCATAATAATAAAAAGGTTTCACCCCGAAGCGGTCGCGGGAACCGAAGAATTGTTTTTTTCTGTGGTCATATAAAACAAACGCCCACATGCCGTTGAATTCGTTGACGCAATCGGTTCCCCATTCCAGATAAGCGGCAAGGATGACTTCGGTATCGGTTCGTGTCATAAACCGGTGTCCTTTTTGCTCCAGGCGGCTGCGCAATTCGATGTAATTGTATATCTCTCCGTTGTAGGTGATCCAGATTTCTTTTTTCTGATCGCAAAGCGGCTGGTGACCGTTTTCACCCAGATCGATAATGGCCAGGCGGCGCTGAGCAAAACCGAACTGGAATGCGCCATGAAGAGCGCCGATATGCTGGCCCGGGGCGAAGGGGGTGGAAGACTGCCGGATATTTTCCGGTGTGTCGTCTCCGAAAGCGGTGACGAAGCCTTTCTCTCCCAAAAACAAAAAACCGTCTCCATCGGGCCCTCTGTGTCGCAAAGCATCGCTCATGCGCTGAAGATGGGCAGGCTCGGCATTTTTTCCTTTCAGGCTAATGATTCCGCTGATTCCGCACATTTTAACCCGGAGTTTTTAGGGATGAAAAAATATTTTTATACGACAAGAGAAGGCTTGCATAACTGCGGCCGGATTCAGTATGGAAACGGATGAGCAGATAAGCTGATGAAGCGAGATAGGAGCAGCATGCCGTGATGGCCGCACCCCGAATGCCGTAGCGTGGCACAAGAAGAAATCCGGCAATCAGGGTGACGGCAAAACCCACCACCGAACTGTATGAGCTGATGTGCATTTTTCCGATACCCGAAAAGTAGTGGCTGTAAATACAGGTCAGGCCGAATACGGTGATCCCCGCGCTGAGCATAAAAATGATGGCCGGAAGTTCAGTGAAATCAGGTCCGAAAACAAAACGGAACAAAGACGAAGGAAGAAGAAGCAATACACTCATGGCCAGAACGGTTGCCAGAAAGCTGATTTTTGAAAGTGAAACAGTAAGTTCCTGCGTCTGTTTTCTGTCCTTCATGTTCGAAATACGCGCATACTGAACCATGGAAATTCCGTTGCTGATGACCCATACCGATTCGCAGACAGAGGTTCCCGTGGAGTACACTCCGACCATGGCTTTGCCGGCAAGAGGAAAGAAATGATCGATCAGATAAAAACTCAGTCTGTAATTAAGCAGTTGTACGGCATTGCCCAGTTGCACAAAAAATCCGCTCCGGCTCATCTGTTTGAAGAGCCTGCCGAAATGACGGATGGGTGCAATGATGATGTCTTTCCGGAGAAAAAACAAACCAAGCGCAAAACTCAGTCCATAGCTTGTCAGCAAAGCCAGGTAAAAGGCCGATGGTGCTTTGTGATGCAGAAAAAAGATAAAAAAGGAAAGACAGACAAGAAGTATCAGCACCTGGAAGATGGAAACGATATTGCTTTCCCGGATTTTCTCTTTGCCGTTCAGCACCACCGAGTTGATGCTGCTCAGGTTTAGAAAAATGCTGAGCAGGGTGATGAAAATGTATTCGTGCCGGGTGGAGTTGCCAAAGAAATAGAAAAAGAGCGGGAAAACCAGTCCGCATAAAACACCCCAGAGCCAGGAAGGGACAAGCAGGCTGTAAAGTTTATAACGGGGCACCAGAAAGACCAGGGCAGCGCCTCCGATAAGGTCGTTGATCAGCAGAATCACGGTAATGTTGAGGATGATGAGGCTGATCTCTCCGCGTCCTTCAGCACCCATGAATTTGGCCGTGAGAATGACAATGAGGAAATTGATTACGGAGCTTGCGCCCTTCGTAAATACAGTTCTGAGAATGGTCTTAAACAAGTGCATGCTTCTTTGCAAAGGTGCTAAATTCCTGGAACACACAGGCAGGAATAAGATCATTCAGACATTTCAGATCCGGGCATTGTTCGGGTTTACTGAAACGGCTCGTGTTTGAACCGATCCAGGCACTGCAGGGCGAACATGAAAGACCCAGTGAAAGCACCCGGTGTTTTTCCGGATTCATGTTTTGGTATCCGTAAAGCAAGGGGTTTGACGGGCCCCAGAGGCTGAAACTGGGTCTTCCCAATGCAGCTGCTGCATGCATCAGTCCTCCGTCCAGCCCAAGGAACATTTTGCTTTGGGCAATTACACCCAGGGCCTGGCCCACTGTGGTTTGCCCGCTGAGGGAATAAACATTTCCTGCATTCGCCCGCAGGAGTTCTCCGGCAAGAGCTTTCTCTCCCGAATCGCCCAAAAGGACAAACCGGAGGGCGGGGTACTGAACAGCACATTTGTTCAGGAAGTCGATCCAATAGGATATAGGCCAGTTCTTGTAGCCGACTAGATTGCTTCCGGTACTGATTTGCAAGGCGATAAAAGTTTCGGGAAGTGTCAGGGAAAGCGTTCCGTTATAATCGAGATGAATCAAATCTTCAGTGAGTTTGACCGGCCCTTTTCCGGCAAGCAGCATGTTTTGCTCGGCATCGTGAATGCCCTTTCGGGGTTCAAAATAAACCAGGCCTGAAACCAGTTTTTTGCCGGCCTTTTCCGGAATCCGGTTGGTGTGAACCATGGTGGCCATCTTTTGCGCAACCAGCAGATGGGTTCTGGAGGAGGCAAAGTAGTTGACAATGGCCAACTGGTAATATTTGTATTCGGTTATGGCCAGCAATGCGAGTTTCGCTTTGCCGTTTGCAACAAGTATCCGGTCGAATATCCCGCTTTTTTCAAAGAGTTCATTGCAGTGGAAAGAGGAAGTAAATAAACCGGTGATTTCATAGCCCTGCAGACGTAATGTTTTCACCAACGGCACCAACAAAAGAGCATCTCCCAATCCTGCGGAGACAAAGATCACTGCTTTTTTTATGGTTGTTGAGGGATTCACCAGGGTTTAACGTTTTTTGTTCAGATTTATTGTCCTTATGCGTGTTGAGGTGTTGATGTATTGGTGTTGTGTTTGTGTTTATTGTTTTTTTGCTCTTTTATTCCCCAATACTGTTTCTCTCTCTTTCTCTGTTCCCCGTCCCACAGATGTCAGCCTGTAAGGTGTTTCTCTCTGGAGCCCAAGCCTTGTTTACTCTCCGCTTTCAATGAGGCTATATTTTTTCTTCATTTTCAAAAAACGTTTTTCAATGAGTTCGTATGAAATCCAGGCCATTGCTGTTGTAAGAACAAACACTCCCGGATAAATCAACAGATCTGCGCGGATCATGGACTGGCTGTAAAGGAAATTTTTGAACCCATAAAACAGCAGATAGAAACACAGGGGATGGAACATATACATGCCATAAGAAATTCTGCCCATAAAACGAAAGAAAGGGTTTTCAAGACGAAGCCAGGTCGAAGGATTTCCGGCGAGGTTAAGGATCAGGCAGATGAAGAGCAGGGAATTTACAATATGCCTGAATTTGACATGTCCGAAAAGTCCGGTACTCAGTGAGAACCCTATGGCAGCAAAGAGCAGCAACTGAAAAACAGGATGGAAGACAACATCCAGTATTTTTCTTTTCTGGTGAAAAAGCGCCCAGGCTCCCAGTCCCCCGATGGCCATGCATTCGATATTGAAGGTGTTCAGAAATTCAACGAACAGAGAAAGGCAACTTTGGAGTTTTCCCTGAGGCATATGATCGCGCAGGATAAAGAGCGACTTCCTGAGTACAATGATTCCTGCGGCAATTCCGGCAAGCATCCAGGGCAGGATATGTTTGAATTTTTTCAAAAGAAGCGGCCAGATCAGATAAAACTGTTCTTCTGTGCCGATAGACCAGGCCTGTGCCGTAAAGGGAACCTGAGGGAAAGCAACCATGGCCAGATTGGGAAGAAAGAGAAGAAACAAAATGAATTTTTTCCAGTAGGCGGTGATGAGCACGTTCTCTAATCCGCTTGCCTGCAAACACCAGGGCAGGACAAAGAAACCCAGCAAAACAATCAGGTAGTACAAGGGCCAGATGCGAAGTATCCGGCGGGTATAGAACTTCCGGATGCTGATACCGCCTGTGGTTTTATCTTCCTGAAGAAGCAGGAAGGTGATGAGAAAGCCGCTGAGCACAAAGAAAAGACTTACACCGTAATCACCCGATTTACCAATGAATGTGACGGCATCCAGATTGGCCAGGTGTTCATCTTTTTTCAGTTGCTCGATGTGAGACACCATGACCATCAAAGCCGCGGCAAAACGCAGGCCGTTCAGCCCGGGGAAATACAATCTGCCTGAGGATGACTGGCTCATTGAAAAATATAGATGCTAAGTTTGGCTTCGGGATAGCGCTGCAACAGTTTCGCCCTGCCGTGTGTCAGCAAGACAGGATCGCATTCGTTCCCCCAGGTAAAGACATATTTCACCTTGAATTTTTCAAGTTCATCCGAGATGTCTTTCGTTTCCCGAATCTTTGTCTCATCCAGCAAAAGTCCCATATATGTTTTCCCGCTGAGGTAGCAAACAAGACTGCTGTAATCGTAGCTGTAGGGTATATGGCTCCACAAAGAGGCAACCCGGCCGGGAGTGTGATCGAATGAAGAAAAAGTCTCGCCGGCCTTCCAGTTTGCAGTGCCGTCACCCAGAGAGGGTTTTATTTCTTTCCAGCTTTGGTAAGTGACCAGGAGCATGAATGCAGCCGAAAAGGCAATGGCAACATACTTTTTGATGTCAGCCAGACGAACAGCAAGGTCTGCGGCCAGTATCAGGATAACAACATCGTTCAGCCAGACATAGCGGTGATTGACCAGAACAAAAATATAGGAAAGCGAAAGCAGGACAGGGAAAAAAAGGAGGATGAGATTTTCGCTGAAAAAGGAAAATGCTTTTTTCTTTTTGATTGCCAGAAGAAGAAGCCATCCAAGCACAAGAATGGTTCCGGGGTCGGCTCCGAAATTATAGCTTTGAATGCTGCGGATGTTTTTCCAGATCACCCGCAGATAATGCTTCAGACCGGCTTTTGAATGCAGCGGGTTCCAGTGCGGAACGTCGGCTGCAGAAGGGCTTTCCCAGGCATTGAGAGCCAGCGGATCGGAAGGTTCATAGAGTTTTCCCATGTAAAACGGATGGTTCAGTTCGCCGTAGACCTCGGGATTAATTGCCGGCCCGATAATGCCAAAATTGTATGCGCCCGAGGAGCTGAAGGTGGGCTTTTCATATGTATTGCTCAGAACGATTATCCAGGGAAGGGCAAGCAAAAGGAATGTGCCGGTGCCACACAGAAAGAATCGGACAACCCGGGTTCGTTCTGTTTCTTTCCTGAAAAAAAAGAAATACGCATGCAGGACCGTAAACAGGGTCAGAAAGAAAAAGAAGCCCGCTGTTTTGGTGAAATAAAGCAGGGCGCCGATGATCCCGCACTTGAGTGCCGATTTTAAAGAGGAGAAATAAGGTCCGGGTTTTGAGAGAAGCAAAAGCAGCATGAGCATCCAGAAAAGCACCAGCAAGTCGGGTGTGCCGTTGAGAAGAGCAAAACAAAGAATTAAGGGAACGGCCGCCAGTTTAAAGAAGATCCTGTATTTGTCAGGTACCGTTTTTTGATCTAGGAGCAGGCATGTCAGCAGAAGCACCCCGGATCCGATAAACACCTGGATGATTTTGAGGACGAAAAATCCCTGGGCTCCGAACCTGATGAAAGGAACCAGAATCCAGGACAACAGCGGACCCCAGTAATCGTTTATGGCATGCATCAGATCGCCGCTGGCGTAATGTCTGGCAAGAACGATGTATTGCAGGGTGTCGTTGCAGTCCAGATAATGACAAAGCGGGAAATAGAACAGAACCGAAAGCAGGAGGTAGATAGCCTGAATGATCCGGTTGATGGGAACTTGCTGCATCCGGATCGTTTTATTTAGGGTATTGGTTTTTCAATGCAGAACAGTGGAAATGACTAATTCAAGGTTTTGAGGCACCTAATTTACAAATTAAACGGGATTTTCATTCGCGTGGAACCCGCCCATGAATGTGGGTTGGTCTTTGTGTGCAGGCATCCCGGTTCTCCCTTCGAAGGACCAGTGAAATCATTTTTTCTTCCAAAAGTGATTTCGAGAGAAGAACCCGGGAGATGGAAGAGGCGGGATTCATTATTTTCTTGGAAACAAGCAGGAGAATAGTATCTTTGCCACCAGAATTTTAAACGGTAGCCATAGTTCAGTTGGTTAGAACGTCTGATTGTGGTTCAGAAGGTCGTGGGTTCGAGTCCCATTGGTTACCCGGATTATTCGTAAAGGCCTGTAAATGAATATTTACAGGCCTTCTTTTTTGTTTTAAAAAAATCATTTCTTTTCCTTTAAACTATCCGGGCTGGTTCGGGTTTGCAGCACAAAAGCGGTGCCCTGCTTTTCCTTTGATTCTGTTTTGCCGGGTGTTTTGAGCGAATCTGCAGCCACCGTTGCTATTGTTGTGCCTTCCGGTGAATCCGGTTCCAGATATTCCACAATCGAAAAATCTCCTCTGGAAAAAGAGCGGATCGTCAGATCTGCAACGTGGATTTCGGGCCTGGTTGCGGGTACATAAAAAGCAATGGCGGCCTTTACATCCAGACGTTTGCGGATTGAATTCCGCATGTCGGCAATCCAGCCTTTGGCAAGCTGTGCTGAATTTGGATTGTGTTTTACCGCCGGGGCAAATCCATGTTCATAGTCAATCATTGTTCCCGATTGTATATCATGGACAAGGTCGGCGAAACCATACACCCCAGCCAGGATCATGGCAGCCACGGATAATCGTAAGAAGTTTTTCATGTTTTTTTCAGTTAAAATGAATCGTCAAGATCAGGTTGTCGGCAGCCAGTGTGGATGGAGCAAAAAACAAATCAAACATCCGCCAGTTTTTCTGCAGTTGTGGGCTTTGAAAGGCCCATTGTTCAGTGCCGTTCAGCATGGTTGTCAGGAATTAAACGTGTTTGAATAGGTTTTGCTTTGCGAAGCGATGATTGTTTCGGCAATCCATGCGTTTCCCAAAACACTGATCCAGAGTGAAACGGCGTAATTATCGAACTGACTCAATCCCCCAAGTAAAAACAAAATGTGATAGATCCTGAAAGTGACTGCGGTCAGGGCCATGGCATAGGAGCGGATCATCCAGAATTTATGGCTCAGAAAATTTTTGTCGCGTGCAGCGGCAAGAAAACCGCGGTAGGTTGAATAAAACCAGAAAACAGCCATGGCCATAAAACAGATCCTTTCCCCAAAACCTCCTTTGGCAAAAAAGGTCATGTAAAAACCCGAAGGTGCGCCGACAAACAAGACCACGAAGACATAGATTTTGCCGCTCAGCAGATGAATGCGTTTCCTTTTTTGCAGGATCCAGGATGAAAACTGTATCAGGGCGGCCAGAATACAGATGCTTCCTGCCGCAATGTGCAGATAGAAGCTCCATCTCCAGATGGATTTGGCATAGAGTACAGCGCGTTCTTTGAGAAAGGACATGCCCGAATCGAAACTGAAATAGGGGAGGGTGTTGTACACGAGGATGAGGCTGAAAAAAATAACGGGCAGCCAGAAAAACAAAGAAAGGCCCCTGCTTTTTGCCTTACCCGAGTGGATGACTCTGCTGGTATTAGCCATGGAAAAAAAATTGAGGGGGATGATTCTATAACGGGGGATCATCCAGTTTATTGTCTGAATGACGTTTTTTCTTCAGAAAATCCACAAAGCAGGGTTCAGAAAACCAGTTGCCGGAAAAGAGCTGGAATCACAAATCCGGGAATTTCGTACCTTCATGACCTATGAAGATTACTTTTCTCGGCACCGGCACTTCTCAGGGCGTTCCGATCATCGGTTGCAAATGTGCAGTATGTACCTCTTCAGACCCGCGTGACAAGAGGCTGCGGAGTTCGATCCTGATTTCGGAAAAAGGGATGAATTTTGTCATCGATACAGGTCCCGATTTCCGTCAGCAAATGCTGAGAGCCAAAGTTGAAGACATCGAAGCTGTACTCTATACCCATGAACACAAGGATCACGTGGCCGGCATAGACGATGTCAGGGCATTCAATTATATCCAGAAAAAAGCCATTCCCCTCTGGGCCACAAAACGTGTGCTGGAAGCCATCAAAAGAGAGGTTCCGTATTGTTTTGACGGGACGGATTATCCCGGCATCCCCCGGTTGGAACTTAATCCCATCACAAAGCAGGATTTTACGATCAGAGGAGTCACATTCAGACCCATTGAAGTCCTGCATCACCAGATGCCTGTTTCTGCATACCGCGTTGGCGATTTCACCTACATCACCGATGCGAACTTCATCGCCCCGGCAGAACTGGAAAAGATCAGGGGATCAAAGGTCATTGTCCTGAATGCCCTTCGGCGCGAAAAACACATATCGCATTATACGCTTTCCGAAGCTGTTGAACTGCTTAAGGAACTGAAACCCGAAAAGGCTTATCTCACCCACATCAGTCATCAGCTGGGTCTTCATGCCGAGGTTCTGAAAGAATTGCCTCCGGGAATCGAACCGGCCTATGATGAGCTGAGTATCACCCTCTGAGTTTCGGCGCTGCCCGGCATCCCCATCCCATTGAAAATATTGATACCTTTGAAGCCCCGTTATTCCCGGGATTTATTTCACCCATGAATTCATTCCAGGAGCCTGTTTCTTTTTTTCTCACGATGGCTTTCATCGTTGTATCGGCGGTATTGACATTGATCTCGCGGATGAAAATTTTTGAAAAAGCCGGACGCTCAGCCGTGACGGCCGTAATTCCTTTTCTGAGTTTTTATGTGATGCTTCGTCTGGCCGGAATGAAGCGGATATGGACTTTGTTGTATTTTGTCACCCTGCTCAATATCTTTCTCACGATCAAGGCCCTTATGCCGCTGTTGTTGCCCGATGAGGTGGTGCAGGATCGCTTTACCCTGATTTCTTTTCTTTATCCCTTCGCCCATCCTCATTTCATCAATGCCTTGTTCCTGGTGTACTGGCTGTTTAACGGAACATTCCTTTTCATCTATATCCGGCTGCATCTGATCCTGGCCGGAAAGTTCGGGAGATCAAAATCCTTTGGTCTGGGAATGGCCCTGCTTGAACCTGTTTTTTATCCCGTGCTGGCTTTTGGGAAATCCGAATTCAGGGATGAAAAAAAACAGGCGGCATAAAAAAGGGGAGACCCAAGCAGATCTCCCCTTTTTTATGCTCTTGTTTGTGAACATGACTCAAGCATCAGACAGGGGTTATGAATTTAATCGAAGATGCCCGTTGTTGAAAATTCCCAATGCTTTTCCTTTGAAGGATGTTCCGATGAACGGAGTGTTTTTGGATTTTGAGCGGATGTCTTTTCCCGAAAATGTCCAGGCCAATTCCGGATCGAATAAAGTCAGATTTGCTTTGTTGCCTTCTTTGATGACAGGCACTTCAAGCCCAAGGAGGCTGCGGGGCTGAATGGAGAGTTTGAGCACAAGCTGTTCTGTGCTTAATCCGGAGTAAGTGTTTGCCAATGCAAAGGCTGTTTCAAGACCCAGCATACCAAATGCGGCATGATCGAACTCCAGCACCTTGTTCTCGGTATCTTCGGGCGAATGGTCGGATGAAATCACATCAATGGTTCCGTCGGCCAGTCCTTTCCTGAGAGCGGCAATATCCTGCATGTCCCGAAGCGGCGGATTTACTTTCAGGTTCGCGTCGAAGTCGCCGAGCCGGGTATCGTCCAGTCCCAGATGATGGGCATTCACCGAAGCGGATACTTTCAGGCCTTTGTTTTTTGCTTCCCTGATCAGATGCACCGATCCGGCTGTGGATATGGAACAGAAATGGATTCCGGAATCGGCATATTCGGCAAGCTGGATGTTTCTGGCCAGCATCACTTCTTCTGCCAGGGCCGGCATTCCTTTCAATCCGAGTTGTGTGCTGGTAATGCTTTCGTTCATTTTTCCATCCTGCGAGAGGCTTTGCTCTTCGCAATGGGTCATGATCAGGCTGTTGAAATTCTTTGCGTAAAGCAGGGCACGAACCAGGAGTCCTGCGTTCTTTACCGGTTTTTTGTCATCCGAAAAGGCAATGGCTCCGCTTTGGTACATGTCGTACATTTCAGAAAGTTCTTTGCCTTCGTGCTGATGCGAAAGCGTTCCCACCGGAAACACATCGACCAGGGCTCCCCGCGTTTTGTTTTTGATGTATTCAACCTCAGATTTGGAATGGATAGGCGGCTGTGTGGAAGGCATGAGCGCCACTCCGGTGAAGCCACCCGATGCGGCTGCGGCAGATCCGCTTTCGATGTCTTCCTTGTACTCAAACCCGGGATCCCTGAAATTGGCCTGCATGTCGAACCAGCCGGGTGATACATGAAGATTAAGCGCTGAAAAGGTCTCTGCTCCCTGGGGAACAGGAATTTTTTCCTTGATTTGGGTGATGATTCCATTTTCGATCAGAACATCACAGATCTTGCCGTTCAGGGAAGAGTTCGGGTCTGTGATCCTGGCTTGCTGAATGAGTATATGCATGTTCAATGGAATTTGCTTGTTAAACGCCTGTTTTTATTGCTTCAGGAAACGGATCAGGGCAACTTCCGCTGCAAGAAACAAAAGGGCCAGAAGGATACACCATTTCCAAAGTTTTTTGCCTTGCTCAATTTCCGAAAGCAGGGAGGAAAGTCCTTTGGGCCCGGCTTCAAGCAGCCTGAAATTCGTAAGTCCGGCCTTTTCGCAGGTGGCTTTGAGTTCATCGGGACCCAAGGTGGCCAGATCGGACTCCTTGCGGTTGTAGTTAAAAGAAACGCCTTCGATGAGTTCTTTGCCGGCGAGCAGATTGTAATTTCCCGCTTCCCGAACCTGGTTTTGCGTAAAGAGTTCGGTTTTCGAGTCGACAATACGCCGTTCGGGGATAATGTCAAATTTGTTGTCTGAAGAGGAAATGTGAAAAACGTTTTCGCCGGCGGCAGGTGTGCTGCTCAATTCAATCACATCGTTGTTGCCGATGGTGTACGACATTTTATTCTGTTGCTTGCTGAAGAAGGCGATTTGCAAAAGGGTGGGGACAAACAGAGCGTGTTTCTGCAGATTGCCGGCCTGCGGGCTCAATGCCGAAGTGAAAAGGTAAATGCTGCCTTTTTGCAGCCTATACCGGGCCAGGTAAATGTCTCCGTTTCGCAAACGCATGAGGTATTCTTCATTCGAATGCGAATTGCGGGTTGTGCGGTAATGACTGAATACCACGGGCAGATCAAGCCGTGCATTGGTCATGAGCTGATTTCCTTTTTTCTTTTCAAACACCCCGTCGCGGTAAATTTCCTGTTCAAAATTAAGCGCATCCACTTTTGTGCGGGCCGTATCGAGTGCGGTGTACGTGGCGGCATTGACAATGGACAGGAAATCGGAATAGGACGCCATGTCCACATTCAGGGCCGGAAAGACCAGCAGGCTCCCGCCGTTTTGGATGAATCGTTTCAGTTCCTGCCCCAATCCCGAAGAGATCGAGCTGAGTCCGTCCAGGATGATGAGTTCGTTTTTTGAAAGAGCGGAGTAATCGACGGCGTTTTCGGAAACTTCCGAATAGGTGAAGGAAGAATCTTTGCGGAACAAATTTGCTATGGGCTTGCTGCGCGGAGATGAACCGACTTTTTCGCCTTGGCGCGAAGCCGGTTCAATGCACAAAACCGGAATGGTTTTAGAGACATCAAAAGAGAAAAAGAATTTATCGTCGTAGGTGATCGGGCTGTCGGTGATTTCCATTCTTCCCTGCTGCCAGCCGGGTTCTCTCAAGGTAAAGGCCACGACCGTATCCACTTTTCCGTTTGCAGCAATGCTGAAACTGGCGGGTGTTTTTTGCTGACCGTTGATGAAAAGCCGCATCGGCACATTGGCGTACTCCTGAGCGGAAGCATTCCGGATCCGTACATGGAGTGCTTCGGGCTGATTCAGTCTTCGTACCGGGGTTTCAAACCAGCAGGAATCGATGTATAGGTTTTTGCGTTCCTGCGCCACAACCGGAATCAGGTGGACCGAAATCGAAGAATCGTTTCTGATTTTATCCGCATCGGCGGTTGCCTTGATAAAATCGCTGATGATGAAAGCCGATTTTCCTCCCTTGAAGGCTCCGGAATTATTCAGAAGATCGGCCTGCCGTGAAAATATTTCGGACAGCGATTTGACCGATGGTGAGAGTTTGATTTCATCCACCAGTTCAGAAAATTCCTCCCTGTTCACCAGACGCTGATGCCTGCCTTCAAAATCGTTTGTGAGCAATTGGAACTTGTCTGTGGGTTTGGCCGCCGCCGCAATCTCGTGTGCATCCTTTTTCGCTTCGTCCAGCAACCGGCCGCTTTTATTTTCGGCATCCATGCTGAATGAATTGTCGATGTAAACGCTGATGGCTTTTGTACCCGGATTGATCTTTTTATGGGCATAGGGGATATAAGGCTGTGCAAAGGCAAACACCAGAAAAACAAGGGCCAGGATGCGGGCAAGGAGAATAAGCAGGTGTTTGAGTTGAGATTTCGACTGGGTCTCCTCTTTCACTTCACGCAGAAAACGGACATTGGTGAAATAAACGGTCTTGAATTTCCGGAAATTGAAAAGATGAATGAGAATCGGAATGCTGATCGAGGCCAGGGCAAAAAGGAAGGCGGGGTTGACGAATCTCATCAAGGGTCAAAGGTAATGATTTGGACAGACACTGGTGGCAAACTGAATAAATTTCTAAACAGTGAAAAAAGCGATAAAACCTGAAATTTACAAACAGCTTGCAAACCGTTTTATGTTCTCAGAATCCTTCGAACACGCCCAGGCCGAATAAGGCAAAATCATACTTCACCGGATCTGCCGGGTCCAGTTTCCGCAAAGCTGCAGTCAGCTCTTCAACGGCCTGCCAGTCGTTCTGAGTTCGTTTGAGAAGGCCGAGTTTACGGGCCACATTTCCTGAATGGACATCCAGCGGACACATCAGTGAAGAAACCGGAATGGTTTTCCAGATGCCAAAGTCAACCCCTCTTTTGTCCTGTCGGACCATCCATCTTAAAAACATGTTGATTCGTTTGGTCGCCGATCCGCGGGCAGGGTCGGACAGGTGTTTGCGGCTTCTTTCGGGATGCGGTATCGAAAAGAATTGATGGCGAAAAGCAGAAATGGCATTCCCCACGGTCTTTTCTTTCCATGTCCCCCCGGGCTGAAAGGCTTGTTCAAGCGAATCGTGAAGCGTATAGAGGTGTTTCAGAGAGCGGATGAAACAAAGGCAATCCTCGTTGTTGAAAGTCCGGTGAACAAATGTTTTGAAAGGCTTGAGATCATTCTGGCTGTGGTTCAGAATAAATGCATGCGGACTTTCATCCATCCATTTCATCAGGCGGTTGGCATTGCGGATGATGGTCGGTCTTTGCCCCCAGGCAATGGTGGCTGAAAGAAATCCGGCGATTTCGATATCCTGCTTTTTACTGAAACGGCGGGGTATGGAAACCGGATCGCTGTCGATGAATGTGATCCGGTTGTACTGGTCGTATTTTTCGTCCAGAAATTCTTTGCGTTCCGATTTGTTCATCCTGAAAAAGGTTGAAGACTTATGACCTCAGCGCGAGCAGCACCACATTCTCGACATGGTGCGTATGGGGAAACATATCCACGGGCTGAATTTTTATGACCGAATACTTTTCATTGAGCAGCTGAAGGTCCCTGGCTTGTGTGCCGGGGTTGCAGCTGACATAGACGATGCGTTTGGGAGCGATTTCCGCAATTTTCCGAACCACATCTTCGTGCATTCCGGCACGCGGAGGATCGGTGATAATCACATCGGGTTTACCATTTTCACGGATGAAGGCATCATTCAGAATGTCTTTCATGTCGCCCGCAAAGAAGGCGGTGTTGCCGATTTTATTGAGACTTGAATTGATTTTTGCATCAGCGATGGCGCTCTCGACATTTTCTATGCCCACCACTTTCTTTGCCTGTCGGGCAACAAAATTGGCAATGGTTCCTGTGCCGGTATACAAATCATACACAATTTCGGTTCCGTCGAGTGCTGCGAAATCGCGGGTTATCTTGTACAGTTCAAAAGCCTGTTCAGAATTGGTTTGATAAAAGGCCTTTGGGGAAATGCGGAAACGAAGGTCTTCCATTTTTTCATAGATGGCGTCATTGCCCGAAAAAAGATGGAGTTCCTGATCAAAAATGGTGTCGTTTCTTTTCTCGTTAACCACATAAAACAAAGAAGTAATCGCTGGAAATTTCTGCTGAAGATGAGCCAGCAGTGCTTTTATTTCGGTTTCTTCATTTTTATGAAAAATGACAATGACCATGACTTCTCCGGTGGAGCTTGTGCGGATGATGACATTGCGCAGGAGACCTGTCTGTTCGCGGATATCAAAAAAACTGAGTTTGTGATCCAGCGCATATTGTTTCAGGGCAAGCCGGATGGCATTCGAAGGTTCTGCCTGCAGGTGGCATTCCCGGATATCCAGCACCTTGTCAAACAGACCGGGAATGTGAAAGCCCAGTGCATTTCGGGTGCCGCCCGGACCTTCTTCAAAAGAAAGGGTTTTGTCTGAAATTTCATCCTTGGTCAGCCATTTCTTATTGGAGAAGGTGAATTCGAGTTTGTTGCGGTAATGGTAAATCCTGGCCGAGCCAAGGATAGGCTGGATTTCGGGAATATCGAGTTTGCCGATTCGGACCAGGGCATTGTGCACCTGGTTTTGTTTGAAGAACAATTGAGCCTCGTACGTCATGTTCTGCCATTTGCAACCTCCGCACGTGCCGAAATGTTCACAATCGGGCTGTGTTCTTTTTTCCGAGTATTTGTGAAAAAGCACGGCATTGCCTTCCCTGAATTTGTTCTTTTTTCGTGTAACCTGCACATCCACAATGTCTCCCGGAATGGCTCCTTTTACAAAAACCACATAATCGTCCACTTTTCCGATGGATTGCCCTTCTGTTCCGGCGTCAATAATTTCAACCTGGCTAAGCAGGGGCAGGGGCTTTTTATTTTTCATGGCCGGTAAAAGTACGAATAATTGCGTGTTGACTGCCGGGGAATGAGAAACAGAAACAACCGCCCGGCTAACACCAGTCGGACGCGAGAGAAGAAAAAATGGTCCTCGACTTCATTCAGGCATCAATGCAGGAGGTTGAGCAGAGTCGGCTCTCTTTCTCCGCTCTGTTTCTCTTTCCAAGCTCTGCCAATCTGTCCCTGTTTCTTCAATGGCATATCAATTGCTTTCTAGTCTTTCAACCTTTGGTAAAGAGCGGTTTTACCATTTAATATGTTATTTTTACTGGCCTTCAGAGGAGAAGCGGAGGTTCTGGAAGAGCAGGAGCGAACAAAAAAGAAAAAACAAACTGACAAACTGACTATCATGCAAGATAATTTTGGATTTGACGAAATCGGAATGAACCCTATTGTAGACGATGACCATGAATTTATTCCTTTGCTTTCTTCGGAAGATGAGGAGCAAATGAATCAGGAAAAGTTGCCTAAGTTATTGCCAATCCTGCCTTTACGGAACACAGTTCTCTTTCCAGGCGTGGTAATTCCCATCACTGTGGGGCGCGATAAATCCATCCGGCTCATCAAGGAAGCCTACAAGGCCGACCGCACCATTGGGGTGGTGTCGCAAAAAAATGACAATATAGAAGATCCTAAGCCAGAGGAAGTTAACAAGATAGGAACGGTGGCTTACATCATCAAAATGCTGCGTATGCCCGATGGCAATACGACAGTCATTATTCAGGGCAAACGTCGTTTTGTGATTGATGAAGTGGTCAGTCAGGAGCCTTATATGAAGGCCAAAGTGGTTGCTTTTCCCGAAACCAGACCCGCAAAAGAAGACAAAGAGTTCCAGGCCCTGGTTTCTTCGCTGAAAGACACTTCCCTTCAGATCATTAAGCAAAGTCCGCATATTCCAACCGAAGCTTCTTTTGCCATAAACAATATTGACAGCCCTTCGTTTCTCATCAATTTTGTGTCTTCCAACATGAATGCCCCTGTTGTCGAGAAACAGAAGATGCTGGAGGTGGCTGATTTAAAAGAACGGGCAACGCTTGTTCTTGGCAATCTGACCAAGGAACTGCAGATGCTGGAATTGAAAAACCAGATACAGACAAAAGTAAAAGTGGATCTGGATAAACAGCAGCGCGAATATTTTCTGCAGCAGCAAATGAAAACCATCCAGGAAGAGCTGGGTGGAAACGGCACTGATCAGCAGGTGGTGGAATTGCGTGACAGAGCCAAGGAAATGAAATGGCCCAAAGAAAACGCCACGAATTTCGAAAAGGAACTCAAACGTCTGGAGCGCATCAATCCGAATTCGGCCGAATTTTCAGTCCAGATGAATTATCTCGAACTCCTGCTGGATCTTCCCTGGGGCATTTATACCAAAGACAATTTTGATCTCAAACGGGCAGACAAGATCCTGAATAAGGATCATTTCGGTCTTGAAAAAGTCAAAGAGCGCATCTTGGAACATCTGGCGGTGCTGAAGCTCAAAGGCAACATGAAATCGCCGATAATCTGTTTGTATGGCCCTCCGGGTGTCGGTAAAACTTCACTGGGAAAATCCATCGCTTCGGCTCTGGGAAGAAAATACGTTCGCATGTCGCTGGGTGGTCTGAAAGATGAGTCTGAAATCCGTGGACACCGCAAAACCTATATTGGTGCAATGCCGGGACGCATTTTGCAGAACCTGAAAAAAGCGGGTTCGTCGAATCCTGTTTTTATACTCGATGAAATAGATAAGGTCGGAAGCGACTACCATGGCGATCCTTCTTCGGCATTGCTCGAGGTGCTCGATCCGGAACAGAATTCCAATTTTTATGACAATTACATTGAAATGGATTATGACCTGAGCAAGGTCATGTTCATTGCCACGGCCAATTCTTTGAGTTCCATACAGCCGGCCCTGCGCGACCGGATGGAAATCATCGAGATGACAGGATATACCGTTGAAGAAAAAATTGAAATTGCCAGACGCCATTTGATTCCAAAACAGCTTGAAGAGCATGGAATGAAAAAAAATCAGATGAGCCTTTCGGAAAAGATGCTGGAGTTTCTCATCGAGAACTATACCCGCGAATCGGGGGTAAGGAGTCTTGAAAAGGTGATCTCCAAGATTATCCGGAGCACGGCCAAAAGCATTGCCATGAATGAGAAATTTACCGTGAATCTGCTTGAAAAGGAATTGACAAAAATTCTCGGGCCGGCCCATCAGAAAGACAGGTACCAGGGAAATGATGTGGCGGGTGTGGTAACGGGTTTGGCATGGACCCCTGTGGGAGGAGATATCCTCTTTATCGAAACGAGCATCAGCAAAGGCAAAGGGGGGAAACTGACCCTCACCGGCAACCTTGGCGATGTGATGAAGGAATCGGCTGTTATTGCCATGGAATATCTGAAAGCGCACAGCGAGCTGTTGAATATGGATGCGTCCGTTTTTGAAAACTGGAATGTACACATTCACGTTCCCGAAGGCGCCACACCCAAAGACGGACCTTCGGCCGGAATCACCATGATGACTTCTCTGGCTTCTGCTTTTACACAACGCAAAGTAAGACCCCATCTGGCCATGACGGGCGAAATAACCCTGCGCGGAAGAGTTCTGGCCGTAGGAGGAATCAAGGAAAAACTTCTGGCAGCCAAACGTGCCGGAATAAAGGAAGTGATTTTAAGCGCCGAGAACAGAAAGGATGTCGAAGAAATCAAGAAAACCTATATCCGTGATCTGAAATTCCATTATGTTGAAAAAATGGCGGATGTGCTTCGCATTGCCCTGCTCAAAGAAAAGGTCGAAAATCCGATCAACCTGAAAATTGAAAAAAGCCTCGAGAAAGCAAGCTGATTTTTTTGTGTTGAAACGTTGGGGTATTGAAGTGTTGGTGTTTACCGGATGAGGCCGGGAACTCCATTGCAAAAAGAACGAAAACATTTTTTGAGCAATAATTTCCCAAAACGAACGTTCATAAGCTGGATTTTACCCCGAAAAACTATACTTTAGCACTTCAATGCTCGGGTTGTATTATTCGAAGCTGCCTTGGATCCTGTTGGAACTAAGCGGCTAAAAATAAAATCATTACTTTGCGAGGAAACCAGCTAGTTGAATGAGGAGAATACTCTTACTTTTCATGATCTTGTCTTCTTTGTCTTCAGTCGCTCAGATTGGAGGCAGCAGCACATATCAGTTTCTGGACCTGCCGAATTCTGCCAGAGCCGCTTCTCTGGGAGGTACGGTCATCAGCATCCGCGATCAGGATCTCAATCTGGCCGTGATCAATCCTGCCCTTCTGGATTCTACGCTTGACAACCAGCTGGCATTCAATTATACCAAATACCTTCCGGATGTCAATATCAATTACGGTTTTGTTTCCTACGCCAAAAGCTTCAAGAATATAGGTACTTTCAATGGCAATGTGCAGTATGTCAACTACGGCAGTTTCATTGAGGCTGATCCTACCGGAGCACAGCTGGGAACTTTCACCGCAGCCGATTATTCATTCGATCTGGGATACGGAAAAATCATCGGCAAGGCCGATTCGAACAAATTGTTCAGCCTGGGTGCCAATGCCAAATTTATTTATTCCCAATACGATACTTATTACTCTTCCGGGGCGGCAATCGACCTGGGAGCCAATTATTTCTGTGCCAATAAAAATTTTTCCGCTTCTTTCCTGATCCGGAACATGGGCCGGCAATTCAAAACTTATTCGGCAGGAGACATCGAACCGTTGCCCTTTGAAGTGCTTGCCGGAATTTCTTTTAAACCCAAACATGCTCCTTTCCGTTTGTCATTAACCGGAACCCATTTGGAGTTGTGGGACCTGACCTATATTGACCCCGCCAATCCTCCGGTGACCAGCGATCCGCTGACGGGTCAACCCATCAAACAGAATCAGTTGAAAATATTCGGTGATAAATTGATGAGACATGTCTTGTTCGGAGCAGAGGTGCTTCTGACCAAAAATTTCAATATCAGACTTGGATATAACTACGAACGGCGCCAGGAACTTATGGTTGATTCCCGCCGGGGACTCATCGGCATGTCTTTGGGTTTTGGCTTTCGGATCTATAAGTTTCATTTCAGTTACGGACATGCAGCTTATCACATTGCAGGCGGTACAAACACCTTTTCTGTAACCACCAATCTCAGCGATTTCTATTCCNNGGACTATCCTATATCTTTGTCGTACCCATGCCAAAGATCACGATTGCCATAGATGGTTATTCATCCTGCGGGAAAAGCACCCTTGCCAAAGCCCTTGCTGCAAAGTTGGGTTACAGCTATGTGGATTCGGGTGCCATGTACCGGGCCATCACGCTGTATTGTCTGGAACACGGCATCATCAAGGATGGTGTGTATCAGCGCGAAGAGGTGGTGAAAATACTGGATCAGGTGCATCTTTCTTTTGTTTACAACCCTCATACCAAGGCTTCCGATACGTATCTCAATGGTCAGAATGTGGAAAAAGAAATCCGCCAGATGGCCGTGTCTAAAAATGTGAGCCACATCAGTGTAATCCGTGAAGTGAGGGAGATGATGGCCAAAATTCAACGGGCCATGGGAAAAAACAGGGGCGTGGTGATGGATGGACGGGATATTGGAACAAACATTTTTCCGGATGCCGAATTGAAAATATTCATGACCGCCGATACCGATATCCGGACCCAGCGAAGGGTGGATGAACTCACTTCCAAAGGCAATCCGGTGTCGACCGAAGAGGTGAAAAAAAATCTGCTTTCACGCGATTACGAAGATTCTCACCGCGAAGAAAATCCACTGCGCAAGGCTGATGACGCCATCATTCTCGACAACTCAGAACTCAACAAGGAAGAGCAGCTGAATTTTGTGCTCAAACTTGTCGAAGACCTGAAACTGGTTGAGGGTTTGAAAGCTTTGAAATAAATATCTGCGGCCATCCGCTACAATCCCCCCAACACTTCTTCTGTTGTTTTGCTTTTTGGAAAGAAAGCAAGCACTTTTTGCAAGACAGCATCCACGATACTGTCCGGACAAGAGGCCCCGCTGGTGAGAATGATTTTTACCGGCAGTTTCCCAGGCAGATAATGACTTGTCTGTTTTAACTCCGCTTTGTGGCAATCGTAATGCTGGATTTTTTCAGAAGAAAGGATTTCCTGAACTCCGGAAATGAAATAGGTAGGCAGTTTCTGTTCGCACAATTCAACAAGATGGGAGGTGTTGGAGCTGTTGTAACCGCCCACGACCAGGGCCAGGTCGGCATTTTGCTTCAAAAGCCCGTGAGTTGCCTCCTGGTTCTCATTGGTGGCATAGCAAAGCGTATCGCGGGTATCGGCAAAGTGATCTTTGAGCGAAGCTTCGCCGAATTTTTGAAGCATTATTTGTTTGAAATAATCGGCAATCTCCTGGGTTTCCGTGGCCAGCATGGTGGTTTGGTTGATCACGCCGATGCGTGCGAAATCGACTGACGGATCAAAATTCACAGAACAGCGTTCCAGAAACAAATCGTTGAATTCATTTCTTGTTGTTTTTCCAAGAATAAAATCGCCCAGCTTATGCGCTTCTGCAATGTCTTTGATAATGATGGAAGGGGCATTGATTTCGCTTCGTGAAAAGGTGGCCCGGGTTTCTTCGTGGTTGTATTTTCCATGAATGATAATGGAATAGCGCTCGGATCCCAGTTTTTCGGATTTCTTCCAGACTCTTTCCACAAAAGGGCAGGTGGTATTGTAACGACGGGGTTCTATGCCAATGCTTTTGAGTTGTGCTTCAATGGCCAGAGTGGTGCCAAAGGCAGGGATGATGACGATGTCCTCTGAGCGGAGTTCCGTCCATGGAATCAGCTGCCGGCCTGAGGTATCCATCAGAAATTTCACTCCCCGGTTCAGTAAATCCGTGTTCACATCCGGATTGTGAATCATCTGGCTGAGAAGAAAAATTCGCTTCCCGGGGTTTTCTTCGATGGCCCGGAAAGATATTTCTATGGCATTTTCCACTCCGTAACAAAACCCGAAATGTCGCGCAATGTAAAAGATGACAGGTCCGTAATCCAAGACCGTCGGACTGAAATCTTTTTTCTTTGGATCGGACTCTTTTCTCAGATTCTTTATTCTGGAGATCACCGGACTGTGATAGAATTCGGGAATATTGAACGATTTCATCTGAATTTATTTCCTTTTAATGGTCGCAGGATATGCCCTATGTGTTTGTGTTTTCGCCTTCATTTCAACGCATCCTGACATTTCATCAGACAAAGGTAAAGATTCGCCAGAATGGAAAGCGGACAGAGGCTGAATATATACGCGCATTCTTCTTTTTTAAAGAAAAACAGCGTAATCCTATGGCCCGGCTCTTCTGTTTTTCTGAAACCTGAAGAAGGAAATTTGCAGAAATGAAAAACCGGCCTGCATGCAGACCGGAATTGAAAAAAACGATCCGCACAGAAACCGGTTTGTATTTGAAAAGAGTCAAAAATAAATTGTTCATTTCACCTAAACTTTTCCTGTTCGTTTCGGGAAATACGACGAAATTGGAAAGATCAGGCCTTTATTCATTTAAAAAACAATNNGATATATGAAAAAGGAGATTGTCCGTAAACGCTTGTCTGTATTGATTTGTTTAGGATCTTCCCATCTTTTCTTTCGAAGCTGTATAGGGCTTCTTTTTATTCATACATTTATATTTGCAAACAAGACAAATTAAGAATGGTGTTGGAAGCATCAGAACGCCGGACAAAGGGTCCGAAGTCCGGATGTTTTTTAAGCGAAAATCCTAGAGGAGCTCCGGAATCACGGATGCCCGAAACCGCTTGGTTGAGACATTTGAATGGCTTGAGAAAGAAAAGGTGTTGAAAGGAATTATAAAAACAGACAAACTCGCAGGGGAATCCAAATCGTATTTTAAATCAGCGTATCCAAAGTGGTAAAAAAACAGATTTTCCTTTTCTTAGGAGCAGGATTGCTTTGCTTAAGTAGCGTTGCCCAGTCATGGAAGCGCAAAGCCGATTTTCCGGGCAATGCCAGGACTGTGCCCATTAGTTTTTCCATTGGCAATTTGGGGTATTTCGGAGATGGGGGTGAATTGTCGGGTGCTTCAGACAGTTCAAATTTCTGGAGATACAGTCCCTTGACGGATTCCTGGAAGGCTCTGGCTCCCATACCGAACAGCGGAGCTATATTTTCCGAAGGCTTTGCCCTTGGGAATTTGGGTTACATCAAAATGGGTAGTTTCGGAAGACTCAGCAATAACCAGTTTTTCGAATATGATCCGGGGGTAGATGCCTGGTCAGCAGCACCAGATTTCCCTATTGATTCGGTTAAGGATGCAGGATCTTTTGTTCTGAATGGTCTTGGCTATGTGCTTGGCGGAGTCGATTCCACATTCAGTACCATCCAGCAAACCTGTTTTGTTTTTGATCCTCTTGCCAATGCCTGGAGCAAGAAGGCCAATCTCCCTGATTCCAGAGCCGCTCTTTGTGGATTTTCTGTCAATGGAGTAGGGTATGCGGGCCTTGGCATACGGGGTTTCTCTCCTCCAAAAACATTGCATGGAGATACCCTTTCAACCAAAGTTTACAGTTACAATCCTGGCAATGACACCTGGACAACTTTGTCGAATTTTCCGGGAACCACTTCAGCCGAACGCTACGGGCATTTCGTATTGAACAATGAGGTTTATTTTTGCATGGACAGCTCCCAGGTATGGCAATATTCTCCCCTTGCCGATAAATGGACGAGATTACCCGATGCTCCTTTCCAATCTGCACAGGCTGCCTTCATACTCAATGGTCTGGCTTACATCATCGAAACCAATTCGAAAGCTGTCTGGCAATTCTGCCCGCCGGTGAATCTGAGTGCGGGCTCGGATGTTGGCATTTGCAAAGGAAGTTCTGTAAAGTTAAATGCAACAGGTGCCCTGAATTATATCTGGTCGCCCCCTCTGGGCCTGAGCGATACCACAATTGCCGATCCTTTGGCCTCGCCATCGCTGACAACACCTTTTTGTGTAAAAGTAAATAACCCGGGAGGCTGTACCTATACCGATACTGTGGTGGTTCATGTGTTTTCATTGCCCTCCATTCTGGCATCTTCAGCGCGTGCCATGATTTGCCAGAATGATACCACCTTGTTGAATGTGAGTGCAGCGACAACCTATACCTGGACTCCGGTCGCAACCCTTACCAACCCCAACAGTGCAACCCCGATAGCCAGGCCTTCGGCAAACACAAAGTATTACGTGACCATCAGCGATATAAACGGCTGCATGAACACAGATTCTGTTTTTGTTCAGACTTTTTCCCTGCCCGTCGTATCGGGTACAGCCAATCCTTCCACCCTTTGTCCGGGCGATACCTCTTTGTTCCATGCTTCCGGCGCTTCGGTGTATGCCTGGTCGCCTGCCGGATCGCTCAGCAGTTCTGGTGGAACGGACATCAAGGCCTATCCGGTTATACCCACAACATATACGGTAACTGGAACGGATGCCAACGGATGTGTAAGCAACTCCGTTTTTTCACTCACTGTTAAGCCTGCTCCGGCAGTTCCGCTCATTACAGAAAATCAATCCGTGCTTGTTTCTAATGCAAGTGCTTCCAATACCTGGTATTTCAACGATAAAACCGATGGCTTTAACCAAACAGATACCGCAAAAGCAAACGGTACCTACCAGGTTTGTGTATCCAATGTTCAGGGATGCAGCAGCTGTTCACTGCCTTTCAATTTTTTCGCCACGGCAATCAAAGAACAGGCTTTCTCCGGGTTGTTTTCAGTTTACCCCAACCCGGCTTCGGCCGAATTTTCGGTTAGCTATACCTTGCTGACGGAATCAGAAATAAAATTGACCCTGTACAACATGCTTGGCGAACGGACCAAGACGGTTTTTGCCGGTTTCGTGAACGCAGGCAGCCACATCCTTACGGTAGAATCGAAAGACCTGCCAAAGGGAATGTATTGCCTGAAGCTCGAAGGAAGCGGGAATCAATTTCTTTACAAACAATTAATTATTTCAGAATGATTTCAGCTTTACAGCTTGCATGTATTGACTGATGCCGCCCCGAAAAAACTATTGCAAATTACTATTAAAGCTGGGGTTCTGGCGGTT